>JAIWBQ010000198.1:0-2613 GCA_048633745.1 bacterium | reverse complement strand
CTGTGCCCTTCCCAAAGATAGCACAGAAATAACCGCGGCCACGCCAATCAGGATGCCCAGCATGGTCAAAATTGACCTTAGCTTGTTGCTGGTCAGAGCCCGTGTAGCAGTGACAATACAATCCCAGAGTTTCATCCTGATGCCTCGATTTGACCGTCACGGATTCTAATGGTGCGTTGCGTATAAGCGGCAATATCTGGCTCATGAGTAACCAGAACGATAGTTATCCCCTGTTCATTCAACTGCTTGAAAAGAAGCATAATTCCCCTGCTGGTTTGCGTATCAAGATTGCCTGTGGGCTCGTCAGCTAAGATGAGAGAGGGATTATTTACTAATGCTCGAGCGATAGCCACCCTCTGTTGCTCGCCTCCAGCTAACTCACTTGGCTTATGGCTAGCTCGAGGAGCTAGCCCTACTGATTCCAAGACCTGCAAAGCTTTCTTTCGGCGATCACGACTTCCGCCGTAGATGAGTGGCAGTTCCACATTAGCCAAAGCTGGGGTCCTGGGCAACAGGTTAAAACTCTGGAAGACAAAGCCTATTCTTTTGTTTCTTATCTCAGCTAATTGATCGTCGTCAAGCTTACTTACTTCAATCCCATCCAGGCGGTATTGCCCTGAGCTAGGTTTATCAAGACAACCAATAATATTCATCAAGGTGGATTTGCCTGAGCCTGATGGCCCCATAATAGATACCATCTCCCCTGACTCAATATAACAGCTCATTCCTCGCAGGGCGGGAACCTCCGTCTGGCCAGCTTTATACACCTTGGTTATATTCTCAAGTTCGATCATCTAAAATCCCCCCTCAGCACTCAGTCTCTTCACAGGAGCTGTTACTACTCTCTCCCCCTCCTTCAATCCGGATAGAACTTCAGAATTTATCCCGTCAGATAAACCCAGGGCAACTTGTCGTTCCTCAACCTGCCCATCTGCGACAACTACAACCACCGGGGCTTCGAAACTACCCCGAATAGCCCGGTATGGTATCAGCAATACATCATCACTACGCGCACTGATGATTTCGGCAGTAGCGCTCATGCCGTCTCTAAGCTCTTCATCGGGGTTTTCCAAAGTTACGGTGGTATCGTAGCCTACTACCCCCGCCTGAACTGTGCCTATCTGAGAGATGAAAGTCACCTTGCCCTTTATTTCCTTGTCAGGTAAGGCATCCAAAATCACATCCGCCTCCTGTCCCAGCTTCACCATGGCGATATCTATCTCATCGATGACGCCCTTCATCTCTATCTTGCTAGTGTCAACCAAGGATATTGCCGGATTGGCTAATGTCATTGTCGAGACTTCTTTTCCTTCAGCTATGGTGATGTCAGCAACTACGGCATCAAAAGGAGCCACTATTGTCGCCTTGGCTAAGTTAAGTTTTGCGCTATCTAAAGCTGCTTCGGCCTTGTCCACCTGTAGCTCAAGCAATCTAACTGACCAGGGTAAATCCCACTGGGTGGCTAAAGACTTCTTTTCAGCTTTGGTTAGGTTCTCCTCGATTAAATCTAACAAAACATATGCCTCATCAATTCTACCTTCATTTAGAATCTTCCTGGCCTCATCTACATTATCTTGCGCTTCTCCTCGAGCCAACCACACGCCCGCCAAGTCAACACCCCAGGTCTTGGTATAGTAAGGATAGATTGTTTTCATCAAGTTGATTTGAGCCGATTCATAGTCAGCCTGCGCTATTGCCACACTTAATTCCAAAGAACGTGCATCGAGCTGGGCTAATTTTTGGCCTTCCGCTACATTATCCCCCTCATCAACCAGCACCTCTTTCACCACACCTGTGGTGCCAAAGGATAAGTCCGTCTTATGCGGCATTTCTAAATTGCCGCTGACAGGGACGCTTATTACCAGATCGCCTCTGGCAACCTCAGCAGTTTCCTGAGATGCGGTTTGAGGACCGGCACAGCCGCTGAAGACTATGCCAATCAAGCAAGTCGCTATTATTAGAGTTAACCATTTCTTCTTCATTCTTAGTCAGCCTCCATCTTAGAAAAAATAAGCGCCTGATTTCGCAAACACTATGAGTAACACAAGAAGCGCAAAAAAAGCAAGCCACGACGAGAAGTTAGCACCATTCTTGATACTTTCACTTTCATTGCATTTACCCATACCTTTCTACTGTCATAGCTTGTAGAGAGACATGATATGCTTCTGGCGAAATACTATGACATCAAATTGTTAAGAAGTTATTAAGTTTGGCAGCCCTTTGAAAAAAATAACGCCGACACTTGAGCAAATTAACATTTCGCTCGTAAAATACAGCCCCAGGATGAAAACAAGGCACGCTTTTAGAGTTAACCACCTCTTCTTCATCCTTAATCAGCCTCCATCTTAGAGAAGAAATAAGCGCCTAATCCCGCCAAAACTATGGATAACACAAGAAGCACGATAAAATCGAACCACAGCGGAAAGTAAGAAATGCCAATAAGGGTGCCCCTTAACCCATCTACTCCATAGGTGAGGGGGTTAATATACATTACGTATCTCAGCCAAGCTGGCATGGCTTCCAGAGGGAAAAAGGCGCCTGAGAGGAAAAATATAGGGAATGTTACTAAGGGAATTATAGCCATGAAACCTTCGGTATCAGTCAATTTGGTGG
>JAIWBQ010000197.1:0-4720 GCA_048633745.1 bacterium | reverse complement strand
GGAGGTGTCCGGGAGGCCACTCTGGACATAACGGAGGAGTCTTGGGACAACATGGTAGACTTCAATCTCAAGAGCGTCTTTTTGTGCAGTCAAATGGTAGGAAGAGTGATGGTCGAGCAGGAAAACGGTAGCATCATCAATTTCGCCACGGCAGGAGCACAAGTACCTGTCCCAGGCTATAGCCATTATACAGCTGCTAAGGCTGGAGTCATTCACTTCACACGAGTTCTGGCTGCAGAGTGGGGCCGCTATAATGTTCGCGTTAACTGCATTTCGCCTGGCCTAATAGATGATGACCTCGGTCGTTCAATCGGGCCCAATTTTGAGAAGGGTGCCAGGTCCACCGCACTAGGGCGCGCTGCTCAACCCGAGGACATACTTCCTGTCGCTATGTTTTTAGCCTCAGATGCGGCATCGTACATCACTGGGGTCATTATCAATGTGAACGGAGGGCCTGTCTGAAACCCGGTCAACGACATAGTGCTTTTGTTGGCTGAGAATCGGTGTGGCAAAGTTTGGCCGCCCTTCTTAAGACACCTCCAGGAACCCAAAAGAGTCACAAAGCAATTGTAATCTGGCACGGGTAGATAAGGAATCTATTGACAGGGCGCTACATACTAAAGTAAGGTAGGTAGAGCTGACTATATAGGACTACGTATCAATGAAAAAGGTCGCTATTCTTACTGATAGCACGTGTTGCCTGCCACAAGACCTGGCGGAGATGTATGATATTTGTATAGTGCCCCTCTGGATAGTCTATGAAGGTAAAAGCTACCGCGACGGAATTGATATTAGTCCCAATGAAGTCTATAAGATTATGCGAAGAAGAGAGAATCTGCCTACCACCTCAACCCCATCAGCAGGAGATTTCCTAGATGCCTACCGCCGGTTAAGCCAGAAGGCGGAAATTGTACTTTGTATCATCCTCACTGGCCTGCAAAGTAAAACCTTCGACACAGCGCTAGTAGCCAAGGAGATGGCTAAAGAGGTAATCCCAAACACTGCTATCGAGGTGGTTGACAGCCGAGCTGTAGCTGGTGCATTAGGGTTCATCGTGGTTGAGGCTGCTCGTATTGCCAGCGAGGACGGAGAGCTCGCTCAGGAGATTAAAGCTGCACGAAGCATGATAGGCAGGGTAAATTTCATTGCCATGTTGGATACCCTGTTCTATCTTGCAAGAGCTGGTCGTATTGGCAGGGCGGCAGCTTGGGCTGGGTCGGTATTAAATATGAAGCCTATTGTCGAGCATTCTCCTTCGATAGGAGAGACAACACCCTTGGCACGTCCAAGGACGAAACCAAAGGCTGTAAGGCAGATGCTTGAGACGATGGCAGAGAGGGTAGGAGATTCCAGAGTGCATGCTATAGTGCACCATGCTGATGAGTTGGAGGAAGGAGAAAAGCTCAAAGCCGAGATTGGCTCAAGATTTAGTTGTGCTGAACTTCATCTCACTGAGTTCACCCCCGTTATGGGAGTTCATACTGGCCCTGGTCTTCTTGCTATCTCCTTTTATGCTGGTTAAGGGGGTTGAATGCTCCCTGGTTGCGAGACGTCAATACTTGGACCACTTGCACCTTGACCTGGTTAACTTTCACTGGTAACATTGCTAGATAGCCGTGCTAGGTGGGGAGCTAGCGGTGCCCTGTACCCGAAAACCGCTATAGCGGGGCTGAATTCCTGCTTGAGGTTTACGGCTGGGAGGCTTGCTTGTGTTAAGCGGTGTTGATAGTTGGGTTCTATACAACTGGGGACTATAAACCCCGTCAGGTCCGGAAGGAAGCAGCGGTAAGTAGTATTCCTGGAGTGATATAGATTTGCCTGGCTGGAGTTGGCTGGCAGAAGCAACTTCCGAGTTTAGGAATCGAGAGCAGGTGCACGGCTTACAAAAATTCAGGAGGTTATGAATATGGTGATAAAGAAAGTATGCGTTGTCGGTTCAGGAACGATGGGAAATGGAATAGCTCAGACGTCAGCGCAGGCGGGCTATGAAACAACTATGGTTGATGTGAATCAAGAGCTTGTTGATCGTGGGATGAGCGCAATAAAAGCGAGCCTTGATAGATTCGTGAGGAAAGGCACGATTAAGCAAGATGATGCGGACAAAATCATGGCAAGGATGCACACCTCGACGGACATAAAAGACGCTGCCAAGGATGCTGACTATGTTATAGAGGTGGTATTTGAGAGGGCTGAGGTTAAGATGCCAGTATTACAGCAACTTGATGAAGTATGCCCTGAGCAGACCATTTTGGCCTCTAATACCTCAGGTATACCAATAGGCCTGCTTGCCTCTGCAACTAAGCGCCCGGATAAGGTTATAGGGGCGCACTTCATGAACCCTGTGCCGGTAATGAAAGGCGTGGAGGTGATAAAGTCTTTGCTTACCTCAGAGGAAACTCTAAATGTAAGCCTTGATTTTTTGAAGTCCTTGGGCAAGGAAACGGTTGTAGTTAAGGATTCTCCTGGATTTGTAGCCAATAGAATAATAGTGCTGGTAGAGAATGAAGGGGCGAAGTTATTGGAAGAAGGTTTAGCAAGTATAGAGGATATAGATAAGATAACGAGGTTGTCATTCAATTGGCCTATGGGGCCTTTTGAGCTGGCGGATCTGATTGGCATAGATGTGCTCGTAGACCTGCTGGAGGGAATTTACCAGCAGACGGGGTGGGAGAGATACAAGCCTGCTCCGTTATTAAAGAGGATGGTGGAAATTGGATACACAGGAAGGAAGGCGGGGAAGGGTTTTTATGAATTGTTTGGCAAGAAATAAGTTTTAGTGTTAAGGAAGTGAGAAATGGCACAGAAAGAATACGCCAATATTATATATGAGAAGAAAGAGAAAGTTGCCACCATAACGCTCAACAGGCCCAAAGTAAATGCGCTGAGCACGGCATTGATGACAGAAGTGCATGATGCCCTTCAAGATGCGGAGAGTGATGGAAATGTTAGCGTGATCGTCATAACTGGCGCTGGTGATAGAGCTTTTTGTGCCGGTGCAGATATTTCCGAATTGCAAGGCTTAACACCTATTGAAGCGAGGAATTATTCTCTATCACTGCATGAACATACCAGATATATGGAAAGGATTAAGAAACCGATAATAGCCAAGATAAATGGATTTTGCTTGGGTGGGGGGCAAGAAATCGCCATGGCTTGCGATTTCAGAATTGCTTCAGATAAGGCAAGGTTTGGGCAACCCGAGATAAATCTTGGTATTATACCCGGCGCAGGAGGAACTCAGAGGCTAACAAGGCTGGTAGGCAAAGCCAAAGCTATGGAAATTGATATGCTGGGCGACCAGATTGATGCCAGTGAAGCACATAGTCTTGGACTGGTGAACAAAGTTGTTCCCGCTGAAGAATTGGATAAAGCAGTGGACGAATTTGCCCAAAAGCTGTTATCGAAGAGCTCTGTCGTTCTGGGAATAGTGAAGTTGGCCATAAACAAAGGAATAGAAATGGATTTAGATCGCGCCTTATATTATGAAGCTGAGTGCTTCGGCTCCGCAGTGACAGCTGAGGATTCAAAGGAAGGGCTAAAGGCATTCTTGGAGAAGAGGCCCCCCGAATTCAAAGGTAAATAATTACGGCTGAAACAGTTCGCCAATTTAACTTCAAACCGAAAAAGAGGTTGGGGCAGCATTTCCTTGTTGCTGAAGAGGTAGTGGAGTGCATTTTATCTGCTGCTGAGCTTGGTCCTGAGGACATCGTAGTTGAAGTAGGCCCAGGTCTAGGTACACTGACCAGGAACTTAGCTGAGCATGCCAATAAAGTTATTGCCGTGGAACTTGATTCCCAATTGGTTAGTATACTGAGAAAAAGATTGTCTTCTTTTCCCAATGTCAAGATCACCCATGCTGATATACTCAAGATTGCTCCGCAGCAAATTCTAGAGGATGTCATTGCGATGAGCCAAAGCCCTGAGCGTAGCGAAGGGGTAGCGAAGCAATCTCAGCTTGCCTCGAGTTATAAGGGTGTAGCTAATATCCCTTACTACATTACTTCACCGGTGCTACGTCACTTTCTTGAAGCACAGCTTCAACCTTCGGTGATGGTGGTAATGGTGCAGAAGGAAGTCGGCGAGGCTATAGCTGCTAAGTCTGGCAAGATGAGCTTGCTCAGCGTCAGGACTCAGTTCTATAGTAACCCTAGTATCATAACCTATGTGCCAGCGGAGAGTTTCTATCCTCCGCCGAAAGTAGATTCGCTTGTTTTGCGCCTTGATGTCTACTCTAAGCCGTCTATCGAAGTATCCGACGTTGCTGATTTTTTTGATATAGTTATCTGTGGTTTTAGCTCACCTCGCAAGCAGCTCCGCAATTCCTTGGCTCACTCCTTAGGGATGTCGCCCAGTCAGGTTGTCTTACTGCTGGGAAAGGCTGGAATAGAAGCTAAACGGCGAGCTGAAACCCTTAGCCTGGAAGAGTGGAAAGGATTATGGGAGGTTTTTGCTCCGTTTAGGAAGCAATCACAATGTTAAATGTTTATGCGCCGGCCAAAGTAAACCTTGTTCTCGAAGTCCTGGGTAAACATAATGATTACCATCAAATCTCCAGTATTGTTCAGGCAGTAAGTCTATACGATATCCTCAACTTCCAGCTAGATGAGGAGATACATTTTAAGTGCAATGAGCCAAGCTTAGAATGTAATAATTTGGTAATGGAGGCTGCCGAGCTTCTCAGGGAGGTTACCCAATGCCCTAAGGGAGCGGAAATTGAGCT
>JAIWBQ010000196.1:0-7135 GCA_048633745.1 bacterium | reverse complement strand
AAGTAAGCCCGTTTTCTTCATATCCAAAGGGAAGAACTACTGCCGCATAAACTGGTTTCTCCATCCTCTCCTTAAGTTTCTTTACCACCCAACCAATTGCTCCGGATCCGGTGCCCCCACCTCCGCTGGCTATGGCTAGAATGGCATCGCTCTCATGAAATTTTCTTGACTCTAAGAGATTATCAGTGATAACCGAGTGACTTTCTTTAATAATCTTGGTGGCATCAACATTCTTCTTGCCAACTCCATGGCCGAAGGTTCTCACCCCGCCAACCACAATCCTATGGTGTTTATCCGTAGGAATATGACTGAAACCACCTAAATCCGCCTCATCAGTGTTAACAGCAAAAACGTCGGTTAAGATCTCGATCCTACGAGAAAGAATTGATTTGGCATGGCTGTTAAGAGCATAAAATTGGTCGGCAATGTTGCATCCACACTGACCAAAACCTACTACTACTAGCTTCATCATCCACCACCATTTCAGATATATTAGGTCATTCTAAGCATGGGCAGATGAGAATGTCAATCCCTACTCTCTTTCAGTTGCTGTAAAGTTTTAGTAGGTGAGGGGTTGATAAAAGATGAGAGACCCCACAGAATCCTGGGTGGCTTATGAGCAAGCTAATTCAAGATTGAGGAGGTCTCTCAAAAGCTATTCTTAAGTAATGGGATAACGAGCTGATGCGACAAAGAGAAAATGGCATGGAAGTGCTAGCTTTCAAAGAGCACTGGCTGGTTACAATCTTTATTGAGAATTTTGCATTATAGTAAGCAAGATTGGGAGGAATCCTGGGAAAGGCAAAATTTATCCGGGGTGAGTTTCTCCCCCAAGTAAGTAATACAATCGATTCAAATCGACATATTGATTTCTACCATTGAAATGGGGTATAATACTTCGTTTGTGATATGAAGATTGCCATTAGCGGCAAGGGAGGGGTAGGCAAGACCATGCTGGCATCTCTCCTTTCCTTTATATTTGCCGAATCTGGTTACTCTGTACTGGCAATAGATGCTGACCCAAATGCTACCTTGGCAGCTGCTCTTGGCTTTCCCAATTCTGAGGATATAGCGCCCATATCTGAGATGAAAGACTTGATTAGAGAAAGGACGGGAGTGCGTCCTGGCGAGGCAGCGCCTTACTTTAAGTTAAATCCCAAGGTTGATGATATACCAGAAAAATATTGGGTGGAGCATAACGGAATTAGATTAATGATAATGGGACGGTTAAAAAAAGGCGGCGGTGGTTGTTATTGCCCTGAAAATGCCTTGTTAGAAGCTTTAGTTGCCCATTTGCTCCTGCGAAGAGACGAAGTGATCATCATGGATATGGAGGCGGGGGTAGAGCATTTGGGACGGGCAACAGCAAAGGCAGTAGATGAGCTGATCATAGTGGTAGAGCCAGGTAGAGGAAGCATTGAAACAGCCTGTAGGATAAGAGAGCTAGCAAAAGATATAGGCTTGCAAAATATCGGGGTAGTTGGTAACAAGATCCGAAGCGAAAAGGACAGGGATTTCCTGATTTCCATTATGCCAGATTTTGAATTTCTTGGCTTTATTCTCTATGACCCGGCAATAGTAGAAGCTGACCTCGCCGGTTCACCTCTGGTTAATTCGAGCCATAAGGCTATGAGCGAGGTTAAGGCCATTGCTGCTCGCCTCAATAAGGCGAAAAGGCGAAAATTATTGGACTTGCGCAATAATTAAAATTCAAAAATCAAAAAAGGAGGTACCATATGGCTTACGACGCGGTAAAAATGAAAGACTGGCAGATTTCAGAAGCAGCCGAAGCAAATATGCCAAGTCCTGAGGAATGGAGGGAAAAGCTAAGGCTGCAAAAAGATGAAGTCATTCCACAAGGGAGGCTATGCAAGCTCGATTTCCTGAAGATCATCGAACGCCTCAAGGACAAGCCGGATGGCAAGTATATTGAGGTAACTGCCATAACTCCTACACCACTGGGTGAAGGAAAAAGTACTACCTCATGTGGTCTGATGGAGGGGCTAGGTAAGCGGGGCAAGAATGTAGGTGGCGCTCTACGCCAGCCCTCGGGCGGTCCCACTATGAACATCAAGGGAACCGCTGCTGGTGGAGGTAATGCGCTGCTCATTCCCATGACCGAGTTTTCGATGGGGTTAACCGGTGACATAAACGACATAATGAATGCCCACAATCTGGCCATGGTGGCGCTGACTGCCAGAATGCAGCACGAGCGCAATTACAATGATGAAGAGCTAGTCAAGCGTAGCAGGATGCGCCGACTGGATATTGATCCCACCAGGGTGGAGATGGGCTGGGTTATGGATTTCTGTGCCCAGAGTCTCAGGAACATTGTCATAGGCCTCGGTGGTCGAATGGACGGCTTCACTATGCAGTCCAAGTTCGGTATTGCAGTAGGTTCCGAGCTTATGGCTATGCTGTCCATTGTCAAGGATTTAGCAGACCTACGCCAAAGAATGGATAACGTTACCGTTGCCTTTGATAAGAAGGGTGATATTGTTACCACTGGCGATCTGGAAGTTGGTGGCGCCATGACTGCCTGGATGCGCAACACCATCAATCCTACACTGATGTGCACTGTGGAATACCAGCCCTGTATGGTACATGCTGGACCATTTGCCAATATCGCTGTGGGGCAATCCTCCATCATCGCCGATCGCATCGGGCTAAAGATGTTTGATTACCATGTTACTGAGAGTGGCTTTGCCGCAGACATCGGGTTCGAGAAGTTCTGGAACGTGAAATGCCGGTTTAGCGGTCTCAAGCCACATGTGTCGGTGCTCACCACCACTATCCGAGCGCTGAAGATGCATGGTGGTGGTCCCAAGGTAGTGGCCGGGCTACCCCTCGCAGAGTCCTACACTAAGGAAGATCTAGGGCTAGTAGAGAAGGGTCTGCCTAACATGTTGCACCATATCAACACCATCAGGACATCAGGCATCAACCCTGTGGTATGCATCAATGCCTTCCATACTGATACCAAGGATGAGATCGCCATAGTTCGAAAAGCGGCTGAGGCGGCTGGGGCACGCTGTGCCTTATCTACTCATTGGGCCGATGGCGGTGATGGCGCCCTGGAGTTGGCGGATGCTGTAATGGAAGCCTGTGAAGACACGAATGATTTCAAGTTCCTGTATCCTATAGAAATGAAACTGCGAGAGCGGGTGGAAAACATCGCTAAGGTGGTCTATGGAGCCGATGGCGTATCGTGGACCCCTGATGCCGAAGCCAAGGCCAAGATGCTTGAAAACGACTCCAAATATGATGAGTACGCCACCATGATGGTGAAGACTCACTTGAGCCTGACGCACGATCCTGTACTCAAGGGAGTTCCCAAGGGATGGGTTTTGCCTGTTCGCGATGTGTTGATTTATTCCGGGGCGAAATTCCTCTGTCCCTGTGCTGGAACCATAAGCCTGATGCCGGGAACCAGTTCCGATCCTGCCTTCAGAAAGGTAGATATCGATACTAAGACTGGTAGCGTACAGGGGCTCTTCTAGGGTGTGATAGGTTTAACTTGCGAAGATAGACTTCGGCGTTACAACTTCCTTTTCCTTCAAGGGAGAGGATAAAGGTGAGGGTGCTGGTAAAAACAAAAAGCGTGTCTCTCACCATCAATGGCAAAGAAATAAGGGCCATTGATGGTGAGAAGATATTGTGGGTGGCACTGGATAATGACATTTATATACCTAATCTTTGTGCCATTCGGGAGAGTAATGGACCTCCTGCTGCCTGCCGGCTCTGCTTCGTGGAGCTAGAAGGTAAGGATATGCCAGTAACTGCCTGCACTACCCCGGTAGCAGAAGGAATGGTGATCAATACGCAGGGGCCAAAGGCTTTAAGGCTAAGCCGCACTGCTTTGGAATTGCTCTTAGCTAGCCACCCTGTGGATTGTGCCCATTGCTCCAAGAGTGGCTCCTGCGAGCTCCAGAAGATTGCCAAGCATCTGGGTGTGAAGCTTAAGACAAAGAGGTTCAGGAAAATTTTGCCTGAGTTACCCATAGATTCCAGCAGTCCCGTATTTATCTACGACCCCAATAAGTGCGTGCTCTGCGGCAGGTGCGTTTGGATATGCCAGGAAAAGCTGGGCATAGGAGAGATTGGGTTCGCCTACCGTGGCTTCCGACGGATGGTCACCACCTTTGGAGATCAGCCTATGGGCGAATCCAAGTGCCAGAACTGCCGTGAGATTGTCGACGTTTGCCCTGTTGGTGCTTTGGTATTTAAAGGGGGAAATTGACGTGAAAGCCGTTTTGTGCTACCTTACCTACTTTGGGTACCTCAACTCAACAAATCGAAGGAGTGGAATATGATTATCATAGGTGAGAATATCCATGTTATAGCCGGAGCAGTTTCCACAGCGATAAGGGAGAGGGATGCCAAGGCAATTCAGGATCTAGCTAGAGATCAAGCTGAGGCTGGAGCCGATTACATTGATTTGAACGTTGGCCCTATGAAAAAAGACACTGAAGAAACCATGCAGTGGTTGGTCAACGCAGTTCAAGAAGTTACCGATTTGCCTTTGTCTATAGATACTCTGAATCCTGTGGCTATGGAGGCAGGATTAAAAGCCTGCAAGAGAAAGCCCTTACTTAACTCTGCTTCAGGAAAGGCTGACTCAAAAGAGCAAATGCTCCCCTTAGCTAAGAAATATAATTGCGCTGTGGTGATCTCTGTGATGACGGATAAAGGAATGCCCCCGGATGTTGAGTCCAAAATAGATAGCATTATGAGCACGGTTGATTATGCCAATGAGCTGGGGATTCCTAACGAAGACATCTGGGTTGACCCCATACTTCTCCCCATAAGTACCGCTGGGGAGGGGCAGAGGTTCACTGTGGTAAATCTGGAATTTATCAATATACTTGAGGACGTTTTGCCCGGAGTGAAATCAACAGTAGGGCTTTCCAATACATCCAATGGTGCGCCAGAACAACTGAGGCCGATTCTCAACCGCACCTACATGATGATGCTGGGGAGAAATGGACTTTATTCTGCTATCGCGGACCCGTTGGATATAGAGCTGATGAGTTTGGTGAAAGGTGATGTGCCGGAAATTGTTGAGCTTATTTATAAAACCATGGATGGAGAGGATATAGATCTCCCCTCCTTATCCCCAAAGGAAGTTGATTACGTGAAGACAGCCAAAGTTCTCATGGGAGAAACCCTCTATTCTGATGCCTGGCTCGAAAGTTGATGCTTATTTTTTGACAAAGCAAAAACAGCATTTTACAATAATAGTAACTATTACTAAATAGATGCTCAGTCATCTTGTGCAATAGCGAAGGGTCGAGGTTCTTGGCTTCGTTCAGCATGACAGGTGAGCTAGTGAGCAAATTGGGAGGATAACAGATGGAATACAAAGAACCTGTTGAGGCATATACAGGAGTAGTTAGAGAGATAACCATTGGTAAAGGAGAAAAGTACCTGAAGATTGGGGGGGAGAGTATCCTTCCCTTTCACTCTTTTGACCAGGGCTCTAATCCCAATCCAGCAAAGTTTGCCTTGGAAATTCTCGACACGGAGCCCGAAGGTTGGCCGGAGCATCTAGTCGAACCCTTCAAGGATGTAATATCCGACCCTGTAAAATGGGCTAAGAAGTGTGAGGGATTTGG
Organism: bacterium; assembly: GCA_048633745.1. GTDB lineage: Bacteria > Chloroflexota > Dehalococcoidia > GIF9 > AB-539-J10 > JAIWBQ01. Next base: position 1,520 of record JAIWBQ010000196.1, on the reverse strand, counting down.
TATAGATGCTATCTCCCTTTATCTTGTAAGCACTGACCCCGCTGAGAAAAATACCTCGGCTGAACAGGCAGCCAGCATGGTCAAGAAAGTAGCTGAAGCGATAAATGTTCCTTTGATTGTTTATGGCTCGGGAGACGAGAACAAGGATGCTGAAGTTCTCCCCAGGGTTGCTGAAGCATGCGATGGAATGAATCTCCTCATAGGCCCGGTACTCAAGGAAAACTATGAAGTGGTAGGCAAGGCAATTTTGGACCATGGACATACAGCTATTGCTCAAAGTCCTTTGGACATCAATTTGCTTAAAGAGTTAAATGTAAAGCTGTGCAAGTTCTTCCCGGCAGAAAGAGTGGTCATTGATCCCTTGTCTTCAGCATTGGGCTACGGCATAGAATATAGCTTTTCTTTAATAGAGAGGGTGAAGCAGATTGGAGTCATCACCAAAGATGGGATGGCACAGATGCCCATTATTGCCAATCTCGGGGTTGAATGCTGGAAGACGAAGCAGGCCAAAGAAAGCAGGGAACAGGGATTGCTCTGGGAAGGGATAACAGCTCTATCGCTTCTCCTGGCTGGAGCGAATCTCATTGTACTAAGGCATCCCGATACGTTGAAGCTAGTAAAGGAAACAATGGAGGTGAAGTAAAGATGGCAGCAGTAGCCGAGAAAAAGCTTTCCAAAAAAATTGAGGAAATTCACGAGCGAATAAAAGCAGAAATTCCCTGGGAGCCGGTGGGCCCCACCCCAATGCCGGAAATTCCTGACCTCAGACAGTGGGACATGAGGTTGATGAAAACATATGCGCCTTTCTACGCACCATTCTGTGATTTGTGTTGCTTCTGTACCTACGGTAAGTGTGACCTTACTGAGGGCAGAAGGGGCGCTTGTGGCATTGACATAGCCACGCAACAGGCAAGGTTTATCCTTTTGGCCTGCTTGATGGGATGCTCCGCGCATGCCGCTCACGGCGGGCACATTCTGGAGTTCCTGATCGAGAGGCATGGCGCAGATAAGAAAATAGATCTGGGCCAAGCCATTGCCATTGAGGCGCCAAATATAAGGACAGTTCTGGGCTTGAAACCGGAGACACTGGGAGACCTCAAAATAGCGCTAGAATATGTCTTCAAGGAGATTGCTCATCTTCTTGATTCTTGCCACACGGGGCAAGAGGGAAGCGCTCTGGACTATGAATCCAAGGCCTTGCATGCCAGCATGCTGGATCACGTGGGTATGGAGGTAGCTGACATCGCTCAGATCGTTGGGTTCAATTACCCGACTTCAGTTGCTGATACACCTCTGGTGGACATGGGATGGGGGGCAATAGACAAAAGCAAGCCTGTAATTTTGGTATCAGGGCATAATCCGGCTACCTCGACGGTGGTAATTGACTACCTTCGGGAACACAACCTTGAAGACCAGGTGGAGGTCTGTGGCCTGTGCTGCACCGCACTGGAAACAACCAGGTACTCAGACAAAGCCAAAATAGTTGGTCCTCTTTCCCGTGCGCTTTTCTTCATGAGGGC
>JAIWBQ010000195.1:0-10252 GCA_048633745.1 bacterium | reverse complement strand
ATAATGGTGGACGAGCTCCTCGAGGAAGAGAAATTGACAGGGGATAATGTTCTCGTTGTTGGGGGAGACCAAATCGGGCTACAAGTGGCGGATTATCTCTCAGAAAGGGTCAAAAGGGTTTATGTGGTTGAAAAAGGAGCGCGCTTTGCAGAAAAGATGGCTTCTAACGATAGGCATTATCTAGTGGGAAGAATAATAAGCGAGGGCGTGAAAAGGTATAAAAGAGTCCAAAGGGTTGAAATCTTGCCCACCGATGAGGTTTGGATGGTAAATGGTAGCGGTAGGGAAAAACTGCCGGAAATCGATACCATCGTGTTGGCCAGCAATAGACGGCCAAACATATTCCTGGCCGAAGTGGCGGAGAGGAAAGGGATTGAAACCCACATAATAGGGGATGCCAGGGGTGTTACCGGCACGGATCAAGGTACAGTTTCAGCAGCTATTGCAATGGGATATGATGTTGGGCGTCAGATCTAATTAGAAATGCCAGCAACAGCAATGCCTACACCCAAAAGTTGAGAGGCTTTCAATTTCCTGGTAGAAATACTTTTCTCAATAGTCGCAAACATGCTATCTATTACAGTGTCAGGCCCACTTTGGGCTGGGGTGGAGTTATGCTCTCGAGCAATGATCTCTCCTTGGGCAGTAGCAAGAGCCGTGGCAATTTTTGTGCCGCCAATGTCTATTCCTAAGACGATCTTCCCTTCTTTATGTCCCGCCGTTATCAAGCTTTATGCTACTTTTGCCAGCCCAGCTTGTCAACGCCAAGCCAGAGCGTTAAAATGACAAAAACGATGCTGGGATTAGAACATATAAGGAAAATCTCCCGCACATCACCATCCAAAATAGTGCTTCTGGTAATGGATGGCATAGGTGGTTTGCCTCATCCAAAAACTGGCAAAACGGAGCTGGAGTCAGCCAAAAGGCCCAATCTTGACCGTATAGCCAGAGAGTCCATTTGCGGACTCTCTGACCCTGTAAGTCCAGGAGTTACAGTGGGGAGTGCACCTGGACATTTAGCACTCTTTGGCTACGATCCTATCGAGTACAACGTTGGGCGTGGGCTTGTTGAGGCTCTGGGAATAGACCTGGAGCTAAAACCCAAGGATATTGCAGCGCGCGGTAACTTTTGCGTCATCGACAATGAGGGGACCATCATTGACAGGAGAGCGGGCAGAATTTCCACAGAGAAGAACGCCGAATTATGTCGGTTACTAAATAAGATTGTTATCAGTGGAGTTGAAATCCTGGTTACGCCAGTGAAGGAACACAGGTTTGTGCTTATTCTTCGAAGCGAAGGCTTGTCACCTGAGCTAGCAGATTCTGACCCTCAGCAAACAGGGCTATCCCCCAAAAAGATAGAGGCCTTATCGGCACAAGCACAGAGAACAGCAGAAATTGCCAATGAATTTGTATCCCAGGCGAGGAGCCGACTGAGGGATGAGCCAGCCGCCAATATGGTGCTCATGCGCGGCTTCTCCCAACGTCCTGACTTTCCCTCTATCCCTGAAATCTATAAGCTAAAGCCAGCCGCCATCGCGGTGTATCCTATGTATCGAGGCTTGGCGAAGCTGGTGGGGATGGAAGTGCTGCCCACAGGTAACAGTATAACTGACGAGGTAGAAAGTTTGCATCAGCATTACGGAGAGTACGATTTCTTCTTTATCCATTTCAAGGCCACCGATTCTAAAGGGGAGGATGGCAATTTCGAGGCTAAAGTTCGCGCCATCGAGGAAGTCGATGACGCCCTTCCCAATCTGGTCAACTTAAATCCAGATGTCTTAATTATCACTGGAGACCACTCTACTCCAGCATCCCTCGCCATGCATAGCTGGCATCCAGTTCCTTTTATGCTGAGGTCCAGATGGTGTTTCCCTGACAAGGTAACCGAGTTTTCGGAAAGAGCCTGCCTTAGTGGTGGCATGGGGCGCTTCCCTGCTGTGGAAATTATGCCTCTAGCTATGGCTAATGCCTTAAAATTAGATAAGTTTGGTGCTTAGAGATGAGGGTGCCCAAACTTAGCGATTGAAGGAATTGGGCTTTTTTAACAGGCTTTTATAGCTGAGTCCATAATCTAAGCTCTTGACCCTCAAGGGCGAATTGATATAGAATCTGCTTCGCTGCCTAAAAGGCTCTTTTATATCAATTTAAATTCTAAAGGAGGGAAGATGATTTGAATGCGTTGGGAAGACATCTGCTACTAGAATTACAAGATTGCAATAAGGAGGTGCTAGATGACTTAGATTTTCTCAAAGATTGCCTTAACGAAGCTGCCATTAGTTGTGGTGCAACTGTGGTTGGCGAATCCTTCTACCATTTTTCCCCTCACGGAGTGAGCGGAGTGGCCAACATTGCCGAATCGCACATTTCCATCCACACTTGGCCCGAATATGGGTATGCTGCCGCAGATGTTTTCACCTGTGGAGATAGTGTAAAACCTGAAGAGGCAGTTAAGCTAATAACAGAGAGGTTGGAAGCCAACAATTGCTCCATAATTGAGTTGCGAAGAGGCATTGTAGTAGAGGGTAGCCGAGTTGGGTGCGCAACAATATGAAAGACCAAGACCCTGATAAACATAAATGGTTTCATGACCATGTCAGCCCTGATCTTACTATGCTGCACAGCATCAGGGAGACAATATATTCAGGGCGGAGCAAGTTTCAATCCATAAACATTATCGACACTGGCAGCTTCGGCATCTGTCTTGTACTCGATGGTAAGATTCAATCCAGCGAGAGCGATGAATTTATTTACCATGAGGCCCTGGTACACCCGGCTATGCTCACCCACCCCAATCCGGAGAAGGTATTTATTGCTGGGGGAGGTGAAGGTGCGACCCTAAGGGAAGTCTTGGCACATAAGGCGGTAAAAAAGGCTGTCATGGTGGATATTGATAAAGAGGTAGTAGATGTTTGTCGCCGCTTCTTGCCTTCCTTTCACCAGAATTCCTTTGATGATCCCCGAGCTGAGCTTCATTTCACCGATGCCAGAAAATACTTGGAAGAAAGTAGCAGCGAGTTTGATGTTATTATCATTGACTTGGCTGATCCTCTAGCGAAAGGACCAGCCCGTTTGTTGTACACTCAGGAATTCTACCAAATAGTTCAACAGAGGTTACGGCCTGATGGCATTATGTCTGTGCAAGCTGAGTCTGCTGGCTGGGATGAGTTACAAAACTTCGTCACCATTGCCAGCACTCTGAAGAGTGTCTTCTCTATAGTTTGTCCCTACCAGGCTCATATCCCTTCTTTTCTCAGTTTATGGGGATTTATCTCCGCTTCCCAAGTCCTTGACCCGGCTAAACTGGCGCCTGAGGAAATTGATACCAGAATTTCAGCAAGGCTATCGAAGAAATTGAAATCCTATGATGGGCTCACCCACCAAGCTATGTTTAGCATTCCCAAGCATGTTCGGCACCAATTAGCCACAGCTCGGGATATCATCACCGATAAAGAGCCTATCTCTGCCTATTAAATCGCTAGAGCCCCACAACCCTTGGTTTCACTTTGCACTTCTCAGCAACGACGATGGCCTCAATCTGAGAGATGACGTCGTCAATCTTACCCTGGTGGCTTGTTATGGCGTAATCGAACTCCGGCAGGCTTTTTATTTCCCCTTTAGCCTTTTCCAGCCTTAGAGCCAAATCTACTGAAGACTCGCTGCGGCGTTGTTTTAGCCGTCTTTCCAATTCCTCCATTGAAGGGGGCATGAGAAAAATAAACACTGCCTGAGGCAGGATTTTCTTGATACTAGCGGCACCCTGAACATCTACCTTGACTATTACAGCTACTCCCTTAGATAAAGCTTGAGTTATTTCATCTTTTGGCACGCCATAGTAATTGCCATAGACATTAGCCCATTCCAAAAGTTGCCTTTTATCTATCATTTGCTGAAATTCCTCTGGGGGAAGGAAGTAATAATCCACTCCATTTCTTTCCCTGGCACGCTGAGGGCGCGTAGTGGCGGTAACAACATAATGGAAGGGGCGCTCCTGCTTCCTCATTCTGGCAAGCACAGCATCCTTGCCCACCCCCGAAGACCCAGAAAGGACGATGAGCAGGGGCTGGGATCCTTCGCGGAGTTTACCCTGAGCGAGATTCTTCGGTTGTTTCCCTCCCTCAGAATGGCGGGAAGCCAAGGGCTCAGGACTTCTGCTGGGCGCTTCACGGTTCAACTTTTTCCTCAACTGGCTCGGAGGCAGTGGTTAATCTATGAATGATAGTCTCCGCTGTCACAGCAGCCAATATTATATGACCAGTGTCAAAGAGGATAGCGCTCTTAGCCTTTCTGCTATGGGTAGCATCAATTAGAAGTCCTTTCTCTCTCACCTCCCGAATGATGCGCTTGGTTGGCTGCTGATTTACAGAAAGAAAGGCAATCACTCTGTTCACAGCTATGACACTACCAAAACCTATGTGAACTAACTCAGTGCTCATGTTATCCTCCTAATAAGATTCTTCACTTCGTTCAGAATGACATATTTGGGAGATCTGGGAGATTGCTTCGCTCTGTTTGCAATGACATCAAATCCTGCCAAAAGGCAGGATAGGAAATCTGTGCTACTTGAGCATGCTTGATGGTTGTTTCTCCCTTAGCTACCAGACCAGCTATAGCCAGGCTCATTGCCAATCGGTGATCAAAATGACTATCAACCTCTGTGCCCGACAGAGTCTTTCCCCCATGAATAACCATGCCATCGGGTAATTCCTCAATCTCAGCCCCTAGCCTAGCAAGCTCCTTTACCAGAGCAGCAATCCTATCAGATTCCTTCACTCGCAGCTCAGCAGCATCTCTGATCACTGTTTTCCCTCTGGCAATACAGCCGGCTACAGCCAGTGCCGGGATTTCATCAATGAGGCGAGGGATAATATCGCCACCAACCTCGATCCCTCTCAGCTCACTCGATTTTATCACAATCTCAGCCAATGGCTCACCAGCTTCCCATCGCTCATTCTCTATCTTAAGTTCAGCTCCCATAGCTACAAGAGCATCAAGGATCCCCGTTCGTGTGGGGTTCATCCCACAATTCTTTATGGCTATCCTGGCGTTGGGGTGGATAGCTCCAGCAACCAGGAAGTAGGCTGCCGAGCTAATGTCGCCAGGGATATGAAAGCTAAGCGGCGATAAGGGGCTAGTCAAAGGCATCAAGGAAATCCAGTGTCCGTTGCTTTCTAAACTGGCTCCCATTTGTCTAAGCAACCTTTCAGTATGGTCTCGCGAAACAATCGGTTGGCGTAAGGTGGTGTTGCCCTGACTGAAGAGACCAGCCAGTAGAATTGCTGATTTAATCTGTGCACTGGGAACGGGCAAGCTAAAATTTATGCCATGTAACTTTCCTCCTTTAATGACCAAAGGGGCAGAGGAATCCTTGTCTCTTCCCCAGATCTCGGCGCCCATTAACCTCAGTGGTTCAATTAACCTCCTCATAGGACGACTACGAAGAGAGGCATCACCGGTAATGATGGATAGAAAAGGCTGGCAGGAAAGGAGACCGCCGAGGAGACGCATGGTAGTGCCACTATCTCCAGCATTGAGCACATTGTCAGCTTCCTTAAGGCCATTTTTACCAGTTCCTGAAACTAATAGGGTAGGGGAATTTTTCGCCCCCTTTTTGCCAATTTCCACTCCCAGAGCTCTTAAACACCTAACCGTAGCCAGGCAATCTTTGCCTGGAGCAAAGTTATCGATCTCGGCTTTACCCCTGGCTAAGCTATTAAGTATGACAGCTCGATGGGAGATGGACTTATCGCCAGGCAAAGTGATTTCCCCTTCCAACCAAGGGTAAGGTTTGATGGTTCTTATTTCGGCGTTAGCCGAAAACTTATCATGATTTTTGATTGAATTTCTCCTTTTTTGCAGTTTTGCTGCAACATAAGGGATTATTCATTTTCATCCCTACCACCCTTTTGCGGCGAAGCCGCAATCTCGCTCAGCCATTCTTGTCTTGATTTGTTAGCCTCAGTTAGAGCTTGTTCTAAGCGTTTATCCCCTGTGGTCACCAGTTGGCGATACCTTTCCAATTCCTGGCTGAATTTATCCATCCAGCGAAGTATAGCTTTTTGATTACTAAGGCAGATATGAGCATTTACCTCAGGATTTCCCGAAGCCAGACGAGAGAGGTCATGATAGCCAGAGGCAGCTAGCTTGGACATCTTATGCCAGGAGGCATCCTTTGCAGTGGCTGACACCAGAGCCGCTGAGAGCAACATGGGCAAATGACTGATGCCAGCTACTAGATTGTCATGCTCCTGGGCATCTATTAGAACTGGCATGGCTCCCAGCCTTTTTATCATGTTTGTCACCGTATCTATCGCTTGAGGTGAAGCTTTCTCTGCCGGAGTAAGGCAATAAGCGCATCCCTGAAACAATCCGGGCTCGGCAGCCTCAATTCCGTAGGTTTCCTTTCCCGCCATGGGATGCCCGCCAATGAAATTCACCGTTGGTGGCAATATTTCCTTTGCCCATTTCATGACCTGAAGCTTGGTGCTCGCTGTATCGGTTACTATGCAGCCAGTGGAAAGACAATCCGCTATCTGAGATAGGATTTCTTTTATAGTTAAAACAGGAGTAGCAATGATAACAATCTCGGCTTCTCTGACCACATCAGTTAAGTTTGTTTCCGCTCTATCGATTGCTCCCAGTCTTAAGGCGGTGGAAGCAGTCTTATGACGGCGAGCATAACCAACTATATCCCGTCCCGGTTCATTGGCTTGCTTCAAGGCAAGCCCTATTGAGCCACCAATAAGCCCCAAACCAATGATAGCAACGTGCACTTTTTCATTATAGCATTACTTTGTGAGCAAAACTCACAAAGTAAATTGTAAATACTTGCCTTTAGCAAATTTTTAGGCTATTGGCTACCAACTTATTGTGGTTTATAGTTAATCGCACAAACTTGCTGGAAAAAATAATTAAAGGTTCTTCCTTTTTCGGGCTATAGCCCGGGAAAGGAAACTCACTCCAAAAAGGAGAACGGCGCTCATAGCAAAACCTATGAGGCCAAGGTCTCCTTTGAGAGGGATGCTGAGACCTGGGATTTTCCCCAGCAAACCTATTAGCCCACCACCTATGAGGGCTGCCAACGCTCCTTGAGGAGTCACTCTTAGCCTTTCCTTGTAAAACCCGGCAATCACTGGAACGACCAAGCCACAGGTGAAGATAGTGTAAGCAAATAGCAGGGATGAAATCACACTTTTCAAGGTTATGGCCAAACCTAACGCCATAAATCCCAGCACTGCTAGACTTAAACGAGTTAGTAAAATGGTTTTCCTTTCGTCGAGCGAAGGATGAAACCGCTTGAATATATCCTGGGTTAGAATGACGCTCTGGCTGAGAAGACAGGTATCCGCTGAGGACATAAGTGCCGCGACTACAGCGGCGAGGATTAGTCCACTTAAACCGGGAGAAAGCACACTGGTTATTACCTGAGGAAAGGCGTCATCCGGTAGAATTTGGGGATATAGAACTTTGGCACTCATTCCGATCAAAGCAATGGCAAAGGCTAAGGGAATAAACAGAAATGCCGATAGAATGGCTGATTGCTGGGCTGTTTTCTCTCCTTTGGCGCAGAAAAGTCGGGTGTACATATCAGGCCCCACCACGTAAGTTGCTCCAACAAGAATCAAAAAGGATAAGAGCATCTTCCAATCGAACTCAGGGCTTATTGGAAAGGAGAAATAACTGTGAGGTAAAGAGGCTTTTAGCCCCTCAAGTCCTCCCACATGAGGAAAAACCAGCGCTAAGGCTATAAAAATCCCAACAAAAAATATTGGTGTCTGAAAAACATCGGTGCGGATAATCGAGAATTGACCTCCCAGAATGGCATAGACTATAACGACTGCAGTGAAAATAACCATCCAGAAGGTAGCAGAACCCATCCCCAAAATAGATAGAAAAGTTCCAGCAGCCACAATTTGCCCTGCTACTACCCCTATCCAGGCGATAACGATGAGAATAGAAGCTGCCAGACTTACGCGGCGGTCATATTGTTTTTCCACCAGTTCGGGAAGAGTATAAAGCGCAGCCCCCCTTACTTTCTTGGCAAAAAAGAGTCCTAAGATTAACAAGCCAACGGAGCCAACAAGAAGCCACCAAGCACCGGGCAAACCTAGCTGGAATCCCAAGCTAGATGTCACTATAAGTGCTGAGCCCCCCACAGCAGTGGCTACAAGAGAGCCGGTGATAAGAGGCAGGGTTCCCTTGCGGTGAGCGACAAAGAATCCGTTTTGACTTCCTGCTCTCCGCCTACTCCATACCCCTATGCCGATTATGGCCAGGAAATAAGCAATAATAATGGATAGCTGCAGCATTTTACTAAACAAACAGGCGGGTGCAACGTATAACTTAAATCCTCAATTCTAATTCCCAAGCATTTAGTGCTTCTTTCATCAGGTGGATACAATCCCCGGCAACCACACTCCTCAGGGAACCGCCCCTCTCTCTTATTACTAGCGCTCCGCTGGTGTCAATATCAATCGCTCGCCCTACTATCACCTCACCTGGCGCCACTATCTTCACATCCCTATTTAATGTGGCAGAAAGGCCTTTCCACTCTTCGAGGAGATCCGCTTTAGTTAATACAGCTTTCTGCTTGGCTATTTCTGTTAACACCGAGCTTAACAATTCCTTCCTGGAAATTTCCTTTCCGAATTCGTCTTTTAAGGAGGTCGCCATTTCTCCCAATTGGGTAATGGGGGTATTGGCATTTATGCCTACACCCAGATTTATAAAGTTTATAACATCTGTTTCTGCATCCATTTCAGCCAATATTCCACACACCTTCTTTCCTTTAATCAAGACATCATTGGGCCATTTCAACTCCGCCTTTAGCCCAAAGAGCCTTCCAATAGTTTTCGCTACTGCAACTGATGCCATCAAGTTTATTCTGGGAGCGTATACCGGACTTATTTTTGGCCTTAAAATAAGGGTGAAATAAATCCCTCCCCCTGGAGAAAGCCATTCCCTCTTCAATCTTCCTCTTCCGCCAGTTTGATGCTCGGCAACTATAATTGTTCCTTCCTCTGCTCCCTTCTTTGCTAAATCCTTTGCCACATCCATTGTCGAACCAATTTCTCTGAAGTAATGAATTTTTTCCTCCCAACCGGGAAATTCACAGGGAAGCAATAAATCCGGTGAAGAAACTAACCTATATCCCTTGGGTGAAGCCTCTATTATGTAGCCATCCTCTTTTAAGCTATGGATATGCTTCCAAATGGAAACCCTGGAGGTGCCAAGCTTATTAGAGAGCATCTCACCAGAAACATAACCCCCACTCCCTCGAAGAGCTTTTAATATTTGCCCATTCATCTCGTTAACCAGTCTCCTTTGCATGTTAACCAGTATGTGGTTTTTTGTCAATTTCCCGCGATTATTGCTATTGTCTTTTAGCCCCAGTGCGACGTGTGAAGCTCAGCTTGGCATCCTAACAAAATCCCTCTCCCTTCAAGGGAGAGGTTGGGTGAGGGTATCCTCGCTTCGCGGAGGATAATATAATGGTTTGCCTATTTCTATTCCCCTGTATATCATTATCTCTAATTCAATCCTAGTGGAGAAATGCTATGTGGCTTAATACAAGGATGTTCCTTTTGGTAGCATTGCTCTTCGGCATCCTTTACGGCGTGATTACCGGGGTTGGAACCTGGATGGGAGCGGGCAGCGCATTAATCTATGTTATCTTGGCTTTCGGCTTCCTTGGCATCCAATACCTTATCGGCCCTGCCATAGTGGCCAGGACGATGAAAATAAAGTGGGTTTCGGAAAAAGAGGCGCCACAGCTACACAGAATGGTGGCTGAGGTTGCTAGCAGAGCTCGTCTCCCCAAGCCTAAGGTAGGCATTTCGCAGCTAGCAATTCCCAATGCCTTTGCCTTTGGGAAGAGCCAACGAGATGGGCGGGTCTGCGTCACTCAAGGCATCGTAAATCTCCTGAGCAAGGATGAACTTAAGGCTGTCCTGGGACATGAGATGTCCCACATCAAACATCGGGACATGATAATCATAACCCTGCTGTCCGCTATACCGCTTATCATGTACTGGATTGCCTTGACCATGGTGTTTAGAGGGATGATGGGTGGTCGAGGTCAAAGTGGTAGCATTGGTATCCTCATTGGTATGGGTGCCTTTGTCGTTTACTTTATTACTAATTTACTCGTCCTTTATGGCTCACGCATTCGAGAATACTATGCCGATCGGGGAAGTGTTGAATTGGGCAACGAGCCTCATCACATGGCTACCGCCCTGTATAAATTGGTTTA
>JAIWBQ010000194.1:0-2471 GCA_048633745.1 bacterium | reverse complement strand
GAAAATTGAGCGACAGACTAAAGGGAAAAAATGCAGTGGTAACTGGTGGGGCTGGAGGACTCGGGCAAGAAGTATGTCTAGCTTTGCTTGCTGAAGGAGCTAACTTAGTGATCAATGATATAGGTGCAACCAGAGCTGGTAGTGGTGCTGAGTCGGGGCCAGCAGATAAAGTGGTGGATGAAGTTAAGAAGAGGGGTGGCAAAGCTGTGGCTAACTACGATTCGGTGGTTGATTTTGCTGCCGCTGAGAAGTTAATTAAAGCCTGTGTGGACAACTTTGGCCGCATAGATATACTGGTCAATTGCCATGGTAACTTGCGGGATAGGATGATCTGGAATATGACCGAAGATGAGTGGGATTCGGTGATGTATGTTCACCTTAAGGGGACATTTAATACCAGTCGTCATGCCTGTGTATTGATGAGGCAGCAAAAATCTGGCAGGATCATCAATGTCACCTCAGATGCCTGGCGAGGGACAATGGGGCATGTCAACTACGGTGCGGTTAAGGGTGGTGTAGTGAGCCTCACCAGGTCTATTGCCAGAGAGATGGGGCGCTATGGCGTAACTGCCAATTGCTTTGCCCCCATAGCAGCTACCAGGATGACTCTCGATGAAGATGTCAAGCAGGGGGTATGGAAGAGGGTTGCAGCCGGTGTGCTGACCAAGGAGCAAGCTGAGGCGACGTTGGCGATGCCAGGACCGGAATACATACCTCCCATTATTGTGTACCTAGCTACTGATGAGGCAGCCAATATCAACGGTCAGGTATTTCATGCGGAGAAGGGAAGAATATCTATCTACTCCGAGCCGGTGGAGGCCAGAACCATCTTTAAGGGAGAAGGTAATTTCACCACAGAGGAGCTGATAGATATGGTTCCTAAGACCTTGCTTATGGGTTATATCAATCCCGCACCTGCTCAACCAGAGAGGTGAATATCGCTATTAGATGGATAAAAGATTCCTAGACATCGTTGAAAACACCTTCAGGCTGAAGGAAGTGGAGGGTGAAAGTAAGGTGGTAAGCCTGGAGGAAGCAATAAAACGAAATGTAAAGCCGGGTAAGAAGTTATACTTCAGCATGGAGTCCAATGCTGCGGCATTGGAACTGTTAAGACAGTACTGGGGGACAAGCCCGGAATTCACCCTGATCATGGGCGGGATTGCGGGCTATCACATAAACCTTATTCACTGTGGCTTGGTAAAGGAACTCATCTACTCGATGTCCAGTCACATGCATCCCACGCCTGGGCCGGTTGGTGTACTCCAGGCTGCATATAAAAAGGGAGTGATACACATGGAAAACTGGTCTATGTGGTCACTTCAGCAAAGATTGATGGCAAGCGCCTTCGGCGTAGGTTTTATGCCTACTAACTCACTCGTGGGAACTGGCATGGCTGAGGAAAATAAAGAGGACTTCATGGAAATTCAGGACCCATTCGGCACTGGGAGCAAGTTTGGCCTGGTAAGAGCACTCGATGTGGACGTTTCGCTCGTTCATGGTTGCGTAGCTGACTGCTATGGCAACACGATTTTAGGCAATCCTTGGGATGAGACAATGTGGGCTTCGAGAGCTAGCACGGATGGGGTCGTGGTCACAGTGGAAAAGATAGTGCCCACTTCTTGTATTAGAAAGCATTCAAATTTGGTTGGGCTTCCTGGATACCTGGTGAATTCAGTTAGTGAGGTCCCTTTTGGCGCCCATCCTAGAGGGCTGGTCAATTCCGACGTTAAGGAATTTGAGGACTACAGCTCAGACTATGATTCTATGGAGAATTATCGACGAGCGACAGATGACCCCACAAAGCTTGACGAGTGGATAGAAGAATGGGTGCTAAATTGCCAGACGCATGAAGATTATTTGCGTAAACTAGGTACAGACAGGCTTGTGTTTCTCAGGAATAGGGCGGATGAACATGCTTGGAAATGCGATCTGGAGTCCTCTTCAGATATGTTGTCTGCCGATGAAGAGTTTACTGCTGCTGAGATGATGATTGTCGCCGCCGCAGACAAGATAAGGGAGATAGTGGTGAAAAATGGCTACCGGACTATACTAACTGGTATAGGTGTCTCAGCACTGGCTGTCTGGCTTGCTCATCTTCAGTTGCTGGAGGAGAGCTATGAGATTGATTTGGTTTTTGGGTCGGGTCAATATGGTTTCGCACCACGACCGGCTGATCCATTCATGGCTAGCATTGCCAATGTGCCCACTTGCAAAATGCTGACTAACCTTTCTGAAGTGTATGGCGTCATCGTAGGTGGTCGGAACAATAGATGTCTCAGCACTCTGGGGGCAGCTCAGATCGATAAGCAGGGCAATATTAATATCTCCAAATTAGGCGATCTTTTTCTGATAGGTGCAGGAGGGGCAGCCGATGCCATCAACGCTCAAGAAACAATGGTAGTGATGCGGCAATCGCGAAACCGCTTTGTAGAAAGTGTGCCTTATATCAGTTGTCCCGGGGCTAAAGT
>JAIWBQ010000193.1:0-3714 GCA_048633745.1 bacterium | reverse complement strand
GAATCATTTGAGAAATGGCCGGAAGATCGTGTTGATGCTTTATTAGGAGATATAGCGGAGGCTATAGCCGAAAGAGCTGAAGAGTTGGCTGAGGCGACTGTGGCTGAAACTAATATGGGCATCGTTATAGACAAGGCTAATAAGATTCGCTTTGCCAGCATCGAAGTTTATAAAACGATATCAGGTCACTCAGCTGCAGGTTTGCTAACGACAAACCCGCAAACTCAAGTCACGGAAATCGCCAGTCCCGTCGGGGTTGTCCTTGGACTGATTCCAGTGACAAATCCAGTACCCACAGTTGTTTTTAAGACTCTTGTCACTCTCAAAGGGCGAAATGCGCTTATTCTGAGTTGCCATCGTAGTGCTTTGGGTGTCGGCAGCCAAGCGTGCGATATTATCTGCGATGTACTTGAACGTCATGGGGCACCAAGAAATCTGGTGCAGGCGGTCCGGCAACGAAGCAGTCGGCAGAAAACGATGATGTTCATGAATCACCCCGGCGTTTCGTTAATTCTCGCAACTGGCGGTACAAGCATGGTAAAAGCCGCCTATAGCTCTGGCACTCCGGCTATTGGGGTCGGCTCTGGTAATGCCCCTGTCTTGGTTTGCGCAGATGCTGATCTCTCAACAGCCGCTCAATCGATCATCCAGAGCAAATCGTTTGACAACGGAGTTATTTGTGGATCTGAAAACAATCTGGTTGTCGTTGCCTCCATTCGCGATAATTTTATCAAAATGCTGGAAGCAAACGGCGCAATAATAGTGACAGCGGATGAGAAAAACCGTCTCACTGCACAAATCCTCGATCCGGATACCCTCAGGTTGAAAAGTTCAATCATCGGCAAGCCTGCTAAGTTTATCGCCGATATCGCCGGGATTCGGCGGGACAGGGATATCCGCCTGATTGTCGTGCCTGTAAGGCAAGATGAACTGCAAGGCCTATATGGGCATGAAAAATTGGCACCTATTCTTTCCCTGTATACAGTGAATGATGAACCGGAAGGTATCCAAATGTGTAGACAGATTCTACTCAATCAGGGGCGGGGTCACACAGCGGTCATATACACTCAAGATCAAGAATTGATGCACCAGTTTGGTCGTGAGATCGAAGCCAGCCGTATTCTAGTCAACGCATCCGCATCTCAAGGATGTATCGGAATAGGTACTGGTTTGACTCCATCCTTCACGCTTGGCTGCGGAACTTTCGGCGGCAATTCGACAACTGACAACATTACTTATACACATCTGATCAATATTAAGAGATTGGCCCTCAGTCTGTAAGAATATTCTCTTCAGTAATGCATTGCCCGTATCGTCCTCCACCATATGTTACAAAGCAACTGGTATCACATTACATAGAGAGCTCAAGACTGTATCCCACTGTATCCCCCAAATACCATATTCCATCAAATCCCCCTCTGGCTTCCACATCACTAAGGACAGCCTGGAAAACAACTAAATTACTATGAATATCACCCAGAATAGCGTAACGCACACTTGCAAACTATACCATTTAAAAACTAGATTGCTAAAATGCTATAATCCCAAAGATGAAGCTATCTGAGCTGGGAGAATTTGGCTTAATCGACCTCATACGCAATATTAGCGACAAATTCAAGAATCCTGAGCATGCCTCCTGGCAGCAACTTTTAGTTGGCATTGGTGATGATGCTGCCGCTTGGCAAAGCAATAATCACGTCCAGTTGGCTACCACAGACACCCTAGTTCAAGATATGCATTTTGACTTAAACACCATTACGTGGGAAGAATTGGGCTGGAAGGCATTGGCTGTGAATTTAAGCGACATAGCTGCTATGGGTGGCGTTCCCATGTATGCTCTGATCTCTCTGGCATTGCCTGGGGAAGTTGAAGTAGAAAATATCGGCAAATTCTATAATGGTATGATGCATCTTGCAGAACAATTTGAAGTGGCTATAGCTGGTGGTGATATAGTTGCTGCTCCTAATATAGTCATTACTGTCACTGTGATGGGCTACAGCAAATACAAAACGATACTTAAGAGGTCAACAGCCATAGCTGGCGAGCAAATAGCTGTCACGGGATACTTAGGACTATCGGCAGCAGGCTTGGAAACGCTCAAGGGGAAAATCAGCTTAGATCCCAAAATAAGCAATATTTTGACACAAGGACATATTCACCCCATGCCCAAAGTAAAAGAAGGGCAAATTTTAGTCGAACAGGGAGTTAAAACCGCTATAGACATAAGTGATGGGCTTATTGCCGATCTCGACCACATTTGCGAGAACAGTAAGGTTAGCGCTCGGATAAATATAGAACAGCTACCTGTGCATCCCCTAGTCAAGGCCGATTTCCCTAACTACCAGCAGCTAGCTTTATACGGTGGAGAAGATTATGAACTCCTTTTTACCGCCGACAAGGAAATTCTTGGGCAAGCTAAGCAAGCCTTAAATTGCCCAGTAACTGTAATTGGTGATATAACGGAAGAGAAGTTGCCCCGACGAGTGACCGTAGTAGACAGCAAAGGAAATGTCATCCGCTATAAAAAGGGTGGCTGGGAGCACTTTAAGGATGAAGCCTCTAAAGCTAAATTCGCATAGCCCTGAGCAAACTCAGCTCCTAGGCAGCTATCTAGGTGAACTAGCTCAAAGGGGCGATGTTTTTCTTCTTGTGGGTGATTTAGGGGCAGGCAAAACTTGTCTTGCCCAGGGCATCGCTCGTGGGATAGGCACAAAGGAGTATGCCTTCAGTCCTTCTTTTGTCATAATCAGAGAGTATTACGGCAGGTTTCCCTTATATCACGTTGATTTGTATCGTCTTGACCATATTGAGGAAATTGTCGCCCTCGGACTGGAGGAATACCTTTATGGCGATGGAATCTGCTTAGTCGAATGGGCAGAGAAGGGCCTGCAAGTATTACCACAGAGCAATTTACTTATCACGCTGAAGTATGTCTCTGCTTCCGAGACACAACGGGTTATTTGCTTTAAGCCTCGAGGTAAACGCTACTTGGAATTAATGAAGGAGTTCGAATCGATTTTAAATAAGGGAAAGCATGGAGTTATCCATAGATACTTCATCTGATATTGCCAGCATTGCTTTATCACATAAGAGCAATATATTAGCTGAACTAACCTGGCAATCAGCACAAAACCACACTGTAGAACTGATGCCAAACTTGGTTGAGTTGCTTGGAGGAGCTAATGCAGAGCCAAATTCCCTAGAAGCAATCTTTGTAGCTAAAGGACCAGGGAGCTTCAATGGGCTAAGAGTAGGAATAAGCATAGCCAAGGGACTAGCCTTTTCCTTAAACATCCCCTTGCTCGGTGTGAGCACCTTAGAGATTGAAGCCTATCCCTTTGCTTACACCGGGTTGCCTTTACGCCCCATTCACAAAGCTGGACGCCAAGAAATTGCCACTGCTCTGTATCAGCAAAAAAACAATGAATGGCATCGCCTGGAGGAGGAACATCTAAGTTCCGTTGAAGATTTATGCCGACAAATCAAGCAGGAAACGCTTTTTTGCGGTGAAATGCCCATAGAAATAGCAAATGCAATAGGACAGAATTTGGGCAAGCGGGCTATAATACCGCAAGCTTCATTTAGGTTACGTCGAGCCGGCTTCTTAGCTATGCTAGGTTGGCAGAGATTGAATAAAGGAGAACAAGACGACCTGACTACCTTGCAACCCCTGTACCTTCGCCCTCCTCATATAACCACACCCAAGGAAAGGAG
>JAIWBQ010000192.1:0-2901 GCA_048633745.1 bacterium | reverse complement strand
GGCAGCTCTGTTTCTAAACCAAATCACTCTGACTGTTACCAAAGCTACTAAACCCAAGATTAGAAGCGCCTTCCTCCCATCAGGCATAGGATTCCAAAAGCCCTGCCAGATGGAATCCACTACCTGCCTCAGTTCAATATTGGGAACCTGGAACAACCTTTCACCTGTTTCGGGATCCTGTTGATAAAACTTGACTTCGGCGTTCTCAACCGAGTTCTCCCCTTTACCCTCATAGTCCACCCACATATGTATGGGAGATAAATCAATTCGATAAGGGATATTTTTCACTTCAAAAATAGAAGCCAGGACTAAAGCTCGAGCTTTGCAATCCCCCTCTCCTTTCTCCAAGACCTCCTCAACAGTGGGAAAATACCAGGGCCTGCCATAGACTTCCCAGTCGTAGTGATAGGGTATTCTCTCCATAACTGCTTTCTCTATAGCTATGGGATCAGAAGGAAAGTCCCCTGATATAGACTCAACAGCGCCAGGATCAACATCGAGGCTAAAAACTCTTTGGACACTAATGATTAGGTTTAAAGGATTGGGATACAATACAAAAAGAATCCAAAGTATCAGCAATAAGGCAAAATAGCTTCGAAAAACTCTTCTAATGGAATCCTCCTTAATCTCACTCAACCCCCCTTTTTCTTGCGTCTCTTGCCTTCTATCCTCTGCAAAGTCCTCTCATCAGTCCCAAAGTGGTGGGCTATTTCGTGGCACACTACTTCCCCTATTTTCGCCTCGATGTCCTCGCTGAGGCGGCACTGCGCCTCTATGGGCTTCTGGAATATGCTTATCTTGTCAGGAAGAACCATTCCATACCCTCCACCCCTTCTGGTTTGAGGCACACCCTCATAAAGACCTAATAATTGGCTGGGATGTCTGAGTTTCACATTCCTAAGCTGCATTGGACTTGGCCAATCCTCTACAACCACATCAACATTATCTAATTTGTTCCCAAACTCTGGCGGCAGATTCTCAATTACTCTCGTTACCAGAGCTTCAAATTTCTCCCTCTCCATTTTTGCAACCACCTTGTCAATTTACCACAAGATAACCAGGCAGCAGATAATATTACCATAAAAACTTGGCTCGCTTCATTGTGCTCTTAGATTATGTTAGCATTAGCCTTCAGAACGGACTTATATTCGATAAAGAATCGGAAAGGTATTATAACCGCCCTCGTTTGACGAAGGCCGACAAATAGGATAGGCTATAGGTTTAAGTTTAAGGAGGGAAAAGACAAATTGCAGTGCCGTGGCATCAGAGGTGCCATCACAGTCCCAGCAAATAATAAAGAGAGCATCATAGCTGCAACTAAGAAGCTGCTTGGGGAAATAGCACAGGCCAATGGGATTGAAACTGATGATATAGCTGCCATTTTTTTCACCACCACATCAGACCTAAACGCCGAGTTCCCTGCAGCAGCAACACAGGAGCTAGGATGGCCACAGTATATAGCTTTGCTTTGCGGACATGAAATGAACGTTGCCAGCGATCTACCCCGCTGCTTGAGAATCTTGATGCTGGCAAATACTGAGAAAAGACCCGAGGAAATCATACATGTTTACCTGGGAGAAGCAAAAAAGTTGAAGGAAAAAACATCAGCTCCAATCGGAGGTAACATATGATTGTAGTCATGAGAGCCAGATGCAGCCAAGATGAAATCGGTGGAGTTATTAAACGAGTTGAAGAGTCAGGATTGAAGACACACATATCACAAGGTGTTGATTACACCGTTATTGGTGTAGTGGGACAAACTTTTCCTGAACTCCGTGATATGCTGAGCTTGCTCCCTGGGGTAGAAGAAGTCATACCTGTGAGCAAGCCCTACAAGCTTGCCAGCCGGGAATTTCACCCTCAAGACACCACGGTCAAAGTAAATGGCGTTGCCATCGGTGGCGGTGAAATAGTTATCATGGCGGGACCCTGCGCCGTAGAAAATGAGGACCAACTCCTAGCCACTGCCCAAGCGGTCAAAGCAGCTGGTGCTACTGTACTGCGCGGTGGTGCCTTTAAACCCCGCACCTCACCCTACCAATTCCGTGGATTGGGCGAAAGGGGACTTGAAATACTGGCAAAGGTAAGGGAAGAAACCAAAATGCCCATCATTACCGAGGTGATGGCACCCAACGATGTTGAGTTAATAGCTAAATATGCCGATATACTTCAGATTGGCGCTAGAAATATGCAGAATTTTATTTTGCTCGATGAGGTGGGGAAAACGAGAAAGCCGGTAATGCTCAAACGTGGTCTATCATCTAGTATCCAAGAATGGCTATTGGCCGCTGAATACATTCTGGCTCAAGGGAATGAGCAAGTTATTCTTTGTGAACGGGGTATTAGAACCTTCGAAACCTGCACCCGTAATACTATGGATATTAGTGCTATTCCGGTTATCAAAAAGCTTAGCCATTTGCCCATCATGGCTGACCCCAGTCATGCCACAGGTAAATGGTATTTAGTAGCTCCTCTGGCACTTGCAGCAATAGCTGCTGGAGCCGATGGACTGATGATAGAAGTCCACCCCAATCCCGACACAGCGCTTGCGGATGGTCCTCAATCACTCACCTTTGATAACTTCCAACGCCTTATGTCTCAATTAATGCCCCTGGCACAAGCTATGAATAAAAAATTAGCCCTTCCTCAAATAGAGATTAAATCCCAGTAGTGGTGAGTTTGCTTCGCCAGGCTTGTAGCTAACAGTGATTGAACAAGAATTAGCTAATATAGTTCCCCAGAGGGAAACGCTTCTTGTCATCGGTGTCTTTGACGGCGTTCACACGGGGCAACATTACCTGCTGGAAAATTTGAAGCGTCGAGCAAAGGAGAAAAATTTGCTCAGCGGAGTAGTCACCTTTGATCCCCACCCCCAATCGGTATTAAATCCATTCAATCAAC
>JAIWBQ010000191.1:0-4074 GCA_048633745.1 bacterium | reverse complement strand
TCGACGGCAAGGTTTGGCACCTCGATGTCGGCTCGTCGCATCCTGGGGCTGAAGCAGGTCCCAAGGGTTGGGCTGTTCGCCCATTAAAGCGGCACGCGAGCTGGGTTCAGACCGTCGTGAGACAGGTTGGTCTCTATCCGTCGTGGGCGCCGGAGATTTGAGGGGAGCTCTCCTTAGTACGAGAGGATTAGGAGGGACAGACCGCTGGTGTGCCAGTTGTTCCGCCAGGGGCAGTGCTGGGTAGCCACGTCTGGAAGGGATAAGTGCTGAAAGCATCTAAGCGCGAAGCCCACCCCAAGATGAGATCTCCCACCGGTTTAACCGGGTAAGGCCGCAAGTAGACTACTTGCTTGATAGGCGGCGTGTGTAAGCGGAGTAATCCGTTCAGCTAAGCCGTACTAATGGCCGAGGCCTTAATCTACGTCAGGTTGAGCATAAAACCTTATAAAATGGGTTCCCACAAAAATCGTAGATTTTTGTGGGTGTTCGTCGCGGGGTAGAGCAGTGGTAGCTCGTCGGGCTCATAACCCGGAGGTCGTTGGTTCAAATCCAACCCCCGCCACCAGGAAATTAAGAAGGTAGGATGACTTTTGGAGTTGTCCTGCCTTTTTTCATGAACCCTTAACTCTCGCTTCCCCAGATTTGAAAATGGCATATTTCGTCAAAGGGGGCGTCACGAGTTCATTTATAATGACGGAAGCCAGCACTCCATTCAACAATATATCTCCAAAGGTAGGAAATTTGGAAGCTGCCAGAAGACTCAGTCCTATGGCAACTCCAGCCTGTGGTAGCAAGGCGAGGCCAAGATATTTTCTTATCACATCTGGCGCATGGGAAATTTTGGCCCCCGTTCTTGCTCCCATATATTTACCTGCGTATCTAGCTATAACGATTAATAACGCCAATATACCTGCGGTTTTCAGTACGCTTAAATCAAAATGTAATCCCGCTAAAACGAAAAACATTGCATAGATCACATCCTCGATCTCTTCAACCACAACAAACATTTCCTTTCTGTTGACTCTGTTTACGATGACAAAGCCGACAACCATATTAGCTAAAATCGGCGAAATGCCCAGGTAACTGGTAACGCCAGCACATAGCATTATCATCCCGAAAACTATTACCAATAGCAATTCACGAGTTTTCACAAGTTTACTGATATACACTAAGGCGATGGCAAAAACGGCGCCGATCGCTACAGATTCAACCATATGTAAAAGGGGAATAGCCAGCATCTCATAAGCTGAGATACCAGCGCCGCTTACCAATGGTTGTCCTATGCCCAAAGCGATAGCAAAGACTATAACGGCAATCGCGTCATCGAGCGCAACCACCGCCAGTAAAGTTGTGGTAAGGGGGCCTCTCGCCTTGTATTCACTGATTATGGCCATTGTTGCCGCTGGAGCTGTGGCACACGATATTGCTCCTATGATAAAGGCCAGGGGAAAATAAGCCTGCCAGAAAATCTGGTTTGGAATGATTAAATGCCCTAAGATAGCTAAAACTAAGGTGACCAAAAAACATGCCCCTAACGCTTCAAAAGGTACTATCCATGCAATGCTTTTCCCCAAGCCCCGTAGGGATTCTATCTTAAGACTGCTACCGATTAAATATGCAATGATTCCCAGAGCGATGTCGGTAATTATACCCAGGCTTCCTATTGTTTCGGTGGGTATTATATTTAGAATGGAGGGACTCAGTAAGACACCTACAATGATATAGCCAGTAATCCTGGGGAGCTTGAGCTTTTCCGCTGCCAACCCGCCGAGAAAACCGGCGACTATTATTATCCCTATCGCTAATACTAGGTTCACTCTTCTAGGATCGTTGCCTCATATTGGGCTTACAGAATTAAAAAATGGAAAGAACTCTCATTAAATTTTCTCAAAGTTGTAGTAACTACCTTGGAGAAAGCATCGTCTTATTGCTTTAGCCAGCATATTCTTACAGGTCATCACATACAGGAAAAGTAAGTAGTTATCACGATATGTAGGGATAGTTCTCCGATTATTTCATCATCTTCTGTTACTGCTAATCTTCTCACCCTATGCTTTGCCATAAGACGAAGCGCTTCCCCCATCGTCGCCTTCGGGTGACATTTAAATACCGGCTTAGACATGATATCCCCCGCCGTTTCGAATTCAGTGTGATTCAAAGACTTCGGCATTATCACACCAGTGGTATAACTCTTGAGAGGTAATGGACTAATAACATCTAGAAGGTCTTTTTCGGCGATAACGCCAACGATCTTCCTGCTATCTTTCCCTTCAACTACCCAAACATGCCTTTCCTCACATACTTTCTGTGCAATTTCACGTATGGCCGCATTCTGCTCAACCAACGGCGGATTGCAGTTCATGACTTGTTCTACTGGCATATCATTGAAGCGTATTTGAGACACCAGGCCTCCTTCTAGTGCATGAACTTTAAATGGGCTTCTTTCGCTTCAAATTAGCTGTGCTTGTAGGAAAACAATTTAATTCCTGCGCTTTCAAAGAGTAGCCATTGCTTCAGCACGAGCTAGTCAACCGAGATTTCCCATATCAACTACTATGAGGATGTTAAGCGCTTTATCGCTGGCTGTCAAGGCTCCTAGCAAGCCAAAAAACTAGATCAGGCTCTTCACACGATATGCTACCGTCCTCAGAGAGCGAGGCTCATAACCCGAAGGTCGTTGGTTCAAATCCAACCCCCGCCGCCAATTTTCGTATTCGAGAGGGCCACAAAATCGTGTGGCCCTTTTCCGTTCCCGTTTTCACGAAACGGCAGTTTTCTCCTGTCTGTGCCTCTCATAGCTTCTCCTTTTACCCCCATTATGGCGCATTCACGAGGACACGGGAGCCCCCTGCCTGCGTAATGTTGGGAAGACTCGCGAGAATTTAGTGCTAGGCTCGAGCGAGAGATAGGTTCTAGTCCGGGACTAATCTGCGTTCGGGCGGTGAAACGGTCATCGCCCAGCTATCGATGTTCGTCGCTATCACCCTGACAGCCACCAATGAAGTCGAGTTGGTAGCAGTGAGCTTAATGGTATGATGATAACTACAAGGGCATGGATAGGAACAAAGTGGCAGAACGTGATGGCAAACCTCGTAAGGCGTTCAACAGGATTGAACAACAGCGCATATATATCTACAGAGAATATGACTTGGTGCTTGGTACTGGGGAAATTGAACCAACGGGGCGTCTAGTCATCGCAAAATTGCAGCCAGCGGACGCTACGACAGGGAAGTGGCCAGTGTTTGTACTTCGTTGGGACAATAAGGACGACCGTGTAGATGTAGACCCAGTGAATGTGTCAAGTGTTGAAACGAGGGAGTTCGAGAAGGGTACTAGCAACTACTATGGCCATCACTCTGAAAGAGTAGGTTCTAATCCAAGGGTTTTCGAAGTTAACCTTGGCTGGCATGGCCAGCAAGTGTATCACGGGAAGATAAGCTTCAGCCTTGGCAGGGAAGCCGAATCAAAAGTGAAGCTAGTGCTAACACCAAAGGCTTCCCGGAGTTCCAGTAAAGGGAATGGATAGTTCTTCTACTTCAATCATGAAGATTGCGAGGATTCAGCCTCCTTCTGCCGTGTTTCCTCTTCCAATCGCTAGTGGCGGTTTTTGCACAAAAAGCAAAAAAAAGACGAGAGGTAGTTACCAAATAGTTCTTTCAACTGCCATCATAACTCATCTTAGCCACTTCATTTCAGCCTCCTGCCGACCTTACACTATCTGAAGGGAGTTCCAGATGAGAATCAGCAGCACGAATTCTGCAAAGACCGAGGAGGTGGGGAGGAAGACGTCCTGCTTCAACGAGCAATGACATGTCCTAATCTCTCATCGCTCTTGTCGTCAATAGTATGGCCACGGCACTTGGTTGTCAATTTCCATGCCGCGGCCCTCGGGGAGGTGGCCCGGGGCGGCGGATACGATAGCGAGAATCTAAATCTCGCGCCCCACTCGAGAGCCCCCATGGATGGCATCCATCGAGTCCCTCGGCTCCACCGCATCGCCTATGGTATAGACCTCCGGCACAAGCCCCTGCAACTGCTCGGCAAGCTCATTCTCGGACCTTGAGCCTGCAGCCA
>JAIWBQ010000190.1:0-3484 GCA_048633745.1 bacterium | reverse complement strand
GCTTGAAGGTGGCGACTCCAGGGGATTTGAGCTTCGCCCTCCCTTACCGTTATCTCAAAAGTATAGTGGAAATGCTCCAAGCTATGGATAAATTAGTTCCCGGTGTTGCTTCCCCTCATACTTTGCTTTATGGGGTAGAGGTCAAATTTTACTCCAGTCAGCTAAATTTGACTCCTTGCTTAGAGACCGAGATCGACAACATGTTTGCTGCTGGCGATGGTGCCGGTGTGAGCCGAGGCTTAGTCCAAGCTTCAGCTTCAGGTATAGTGGCAGCTAGGGAAATATTAAAGCGGTTAGGCAAAAACTCGTCCCCAATAAAGTGAAGCATCCTGCGGTTTTTGGCATCGACCTAAGTTCAACTGAAACCAGACCTAGTGCCTGTTTAGGATTGGATGATACATTGCAACTTGTTTACCTTGGCTTTTTAGTTGACAATAGCGATATCATCGCTCTCATGAATTTCTGTTCCCCCCAAGTAATAGCCATCGATGCTCCTTTGAGTTTGCCACTGGGATTATGTTGCCTTGAGGAAAACTGTAGTTGTCAGCCAAAATTCCCAACAAGAAAAACCAGGCAATGTGATCAAGAGCTGAGCCAGCAGGGAATTCCCTGTTACCCCACTAGCAAAAGGAGCTTCATAAAAAACTTAATTTACCGCGGTATTGAGCTAAAGACTACCATTGCAGACCGAAGCACTGAGTCCATCGCCTCTCGTCATTCTGAGGGAGAGAAGCAGCCGAAGAGTCTCCTCTTCACTTCGCTCAGAGCTTTGGCTCACCAGGATAAACTCCGCAAAGGGGAAGTAAAGCAACCTGGTCAAGTTATCGAGGTTTACCCTTACGCCAGCAAAGTTCGCCTCTTCGGCAAAACCATACCCAAGAAAGGCACGCCTCAAGGAATAGCTTTCCTTAAGGAGAGGCTAGGGGACATTTTACCCGCTCTCAGGCCATATCTTGGTGGGTTCGACCACAACCTTTGCGATGCTGCTATCGCAGCCTATACTGCCTTTCTCTACAGCCAAAATATGGTGGATGCTTTGGGCAGTAGCGAAGAGGGGCTAATCTTCATCCCGCACGTGTCAAATTCATTTAAGTAGGTAACCCAACTGGATGTTGTTGCATCATATAAATAGTATTAACCAGACTATATCTTAGATTTTTTCGGTTACATTTTAGATGATTTAATTCGCGGTGTTGACATCGTGCACAAGATTATCTACAATGAATTAGATGAAGTTGTTAGTTATAGGTTTAGGCCAATGTGGTGGCAGAATTGCCGATAGGTTTGCTTGGCTAAATAAGAAATCGCATAGTCTACGACGAATCGATATAATTGCTGATGCCTTTGCCATTAATACAGATGTTGCTGACTTAAGTGGACTATCCACTATTAAAGCTGATTTTAATCACAGGATCCTTGTGGGGGGTTCAAAAGCTAACGGACACGGAGTAGGTAAGATAAGTGAACTTGGCGCTGAGATAGCACGAGAAGATAGCGACAAAATTATAGATGCCATAAGAACAGCAGAACGATTCCATGAGACTGATGCTTTTCTGTTGATTGCTGGTGCTTCCGGTGGCACTGGCTCCGGAGCAATAGGAATAATAACGCAGCATTTAAAAGAGCGCTACATAGGAAAACCAATTTACAATATTATCGTTCTACCCTTTCAGCAAGAAGAAACAACAGAAGCAAGGACTATTTACAACACAGCCATATGCCTTAAATCCGCTTACTTAGTGGCTGACGCAATATTCCTTATTGATAATCAGAGGTACGTGCAGAAGAGTTCCGCAATCATCAACAACATGACAGCAATTAATGCCAAAGTAGTTGAGCCATTCTACAATTTGCTTTGTGCCGGTGAGGAGACGAACCAAAAGTACATCGGGGCAAAAATACTCGATGCCGGAGATATAATACAGACTCTGGCAGGATGGACTATACTTGGCAGTGGTAGATCCCCAGCCCCACCAAGAGGACTCCTTTCTAGAGAGAGACGTGACTTCAGAGATAAGATGACTGAAACCAGCAAGGGATCTCATGCTATGGACGAAGCCCTAGGTGAGTTATCGCTCACATGTAACCCTAAAGATGCCGGGAGAGCTCTATACCTCTTCACTGCACCACCCAAGGAAATGAGTATGGACATAATCAAGGAACTTGGAGACAGTCTGAAAACTGTGGCCCCAAATGCCTTAATACGAAGCGGTGATTATCCTAGGCAAAAGGGTTCAATGGAGGTTACTCTCATCCTGTCTGAACTTAGCGCTGTGAGGAAAATCACAGATTACTTTACCAAAGCGCTTGAATTAATCTCTCTCATGCGAGCGAGGCAGGGAGTGCAGTACGCAAGCAGAAAATTCGAAGACCTCTTCACTGATATTCCTGTGCTTCTAGACCAGTAACTAATCACCTGAGTGTGCAGAATAGCCAATATATCAACTCTCTTGCAACACCCAACTGCTCAATCTTGTTTTCCCCTTACTTTCTCTCCCTGGTGAAGACTGCCCAGATGCGCTCCATTCTCTCATTGCGGGCTTCCCAAGCTTTCTGCTCAGCATCATCACGGGCTTTTAATCCTTGTGCTACGCTTTCCTCACAGGCCTTTTTGGCTTTCTCCTCAGCCGCTTCACGGATTTTCAACGCTTGTGCTACGCTTTCCTCAGAAACCTTTCTGGCTTTCTCCTCAGCCACTTCACGGATTTTCAACGCTTGTGCTACGCTTTCCTCAGAGGCCTTTCTGGCTTTCTCCTTAGCCCCATTGTAGTCTTTCTCTACTTGTTGTTCCTGCTCCTTATAGGCTTTCTCTACCTGGCGTTCAGCGTCCATGTAGGCCGCGTAAGCACTCAGGGCCCGCTGTCGAATTTCATCAAGGGGTTCCACCACTGGTTCAGTTGGCTCAGTTTGCTTAGGAGTCTTTTTGGCTTCCTGTTCAGCTTCTTCCTCGCCGACAGAGAAAACCTGCTGTTCTCGATCCGACATAACATGCCTCCTTCAACTATTCCAATTTTAATTTTAGCACAATCACCTGGACTTATACAATTTGTTTTGCCCTAAATGCAAGAGCCGAAGAGAATGAGCTAAGAACGAGGAAGTACATCTTCGCCTCGGCTACTATCTAGTCTGATTTCGTTTCATCACTCTCTTCTTTTTCTTCGGCATGTTCATCTTTATCAGTCGCATACATTCTAGCTAAGAAATCCAAGCGTGCCTCGATATCCTTGCGGGACTTTCCTGGCTCCTTTTTTTCTTCTGTGCTAGTTTCAGCCCTGCTCAGCGTTTCCTCCAATAGCTGCGCTGGCACTTCAGCAGTCTTCTCAACCCCTTCGCCTAGCTTTTCAGCTTCACCTATCACTGCCTCAAATATTCGTAGTGATGCCTTTGTAGCTTTCCTGGCTGATTTGCTTGTTTCGTCAGCCTTACTGATCGCCTCTTCGAATGCCCTTACCGCTGTTATAACAGCCTCCTGAGCTCCTCTTAT
>JAIWBQ010000189.1:0-2592 GCA_048633745.1 bacterium | reverse complement strand
GCGTAGCAATGTCATGCTTCGCTCTGCTCAGGCTGATAGCTATCAGCTGTCAGCTGTCAGCTCACTAATGATAGCTCCATATCCCCTTGCGGAGGATAAAGCCATTGACCTCGAAGCAGAACGGGTGATGGACTCGGTAATAGAGATTGTTCGTGCTATCCGTAATGCGCGGGCTCAACATAAAGTGAAGCAGGCTAACTGGATTGAGGTATATGTTTACGCTGACGAGCTCCTGCCAGGGCTCAGGGCTCAAGCCGAAATTATAGAACAATTAGCTCGAGTCCAGCCCTTAGCTATTCTCGATCGGCGAGAAAGGAAGCCCAATGAAGGAGAGGCCCTCGTTCTAGTGTTGAAAGAAACTGAGGCAGCTTTGCCTTGGGCTGGCATGGTGGACCGATTCGCTGAAAAACAGCGGTTAACAAAAGAAAGCGAAATAACCGAAGCTAGAATCGCTCAACTTGACGCCAGGTTGAGGAATAAGATCTTTTTAACCAAAGCGCCATCCCATATTATTGAAAAAGAAAAACAAAGGCTTAAAATGCTTCGAGATAAACTAGAAAGATTAAACTTGGAGCGGTCTCGATTTAGTTAACTTTGATAGGTCATGCAGCTTTGTCAAAGCCTTCTTGGTATCACTAGCAACACAGGATTTGTCACACTCTTTCATACGTCGCTTAAATAGCCAGTAAGTAAACTCATTACGCTCGCTTAAACCTATGGATCTGCGCTGAGGATACCGCCTCTCTTTTCTGAAATGTTTCAATAATTCCCCCTGGGTGGCAGCATAAATGCGCTGATAGGTTTCATCTAAGATACCATCATCATTATTCAAACCTAAAACCCTTCTCCTCTTGCGGATCTCTTCAGTTACAGCCAAAACTAGAAATTCCTCAACCAGGATGCCATAAAGGTAATTAAGATAAGCCCGGTATTTAGCATCGCCAATCAGGTTTTTAAACTCATCCTTGCTTAACTCTATTGGTGCTCGATCAAAGAACAGGAGGTCGATCCGCTCTTTCTCCGGGATAAGCCCATCAACCTCCTCACATAATCTCTCTGCCAGAACTAGCCAATCGAAGGCTTCCTTATCGATAAGGTACCTGTAATGACGCCCGTCATAATCTTCCTCAGTGCTAACCCACAGCTTGACAGCTTCGAGCAAAGCCAAATACCAATGCTTGCCATTGGCAAGAGCTTCTTTTAGATATTGAATTGCCTGAGCATCGCCCGTGGACACTGCACCTGTCTCCTAAATTCCTCACTCCGCCTTGTTCTAAACCTTCCACTCTTGTCACTCTGAGCACTTCGCCACCTGTCATTCTGAGCCCGTCGCTTCCCGTCATTCTGAGGGAGCAAAGCGACTGAATAATCTTGCTCAGCGCAGGCTCCGCGAAGAATCTCTAAGGCCTTTAGCCTCTTAGCTATTTCATATTATACCTTTGTCACCCATTCAAGGCAATGTCCGCCAGCCGTTATGTTCAGCCAACAGGCGCAAGTCTCTCTCGGGATAAGTTGCCACTGGGTTGCCCCCCAGCTTCAATAAAGAAGCATCAAAGATGCTGTCAGCATAAGCAAAACTTGACGAGCCATCTATTTCCAGCCCATTTCGATTGATGAACTCCTAAAGCAATTGAGCTTTATTTTCGCCAAAGCATAAGGGTTTAACAACCTTGCCGGTATATTCGCCATCAATTATCTCAAGCCTTGTGCCAATCACATCGGGCACGCCCAGTCCCTGCCCTACAATCTCCACAAGACCGCTAAAGCTAGCGGATACAATCACCACTGTATCTTGTCTTTGTTTGTGCTGGTCTAAAATCTCGACTACATCGCTGCGTAATGAATTGAATATATAGCTATCGGCGATCCAGTGGAAGACTTCCAGTACCTCTTCTTCACTTGCCCCTTTGAAAATGCCGCTTATATCCTCCATCCACTTCTCTCGGCATTTCTCCCTGCTATATAGTTTGCACTCGCTTAATAACCATAAGGCTGTATGCTTAGCCCAAAATGCAAATATCCAAGCTCTCTTCTCCTTACGCATGGGATAGTACTTGAGAAACCCTTCCCAGACACGTCCCGAACACAAGGTCCCATCCAAGTCAAAAAGTGCCACAATACTCATTTACTTTCCGTTTATAGTATTCCACATAATACCCTCCAAAACCCCTCTCCCTTGGAGGGAGAGGGAAGGGTAAGGGTGAAAACTTGCGAAATCAACGTTTCACGCCCTCCAGTTGCTCGTTCCTAAATCTAGCCCAGAGAGTCTTCGCAGCCTCTGTTCGGCCATGGCGAAGCTCATGGGCGGGAGCTATGTGCCTTCGGCTTCCCTTCCTTATTGAGAATCCCCCCTCCCTCTAGCTCTATTGGTTATACTACTTAATATGGGTGCTGTCAAAAAGCTAAACTATGTTTCAGGGTGGCCCAAGAATAGAGCCAATCTAACTCTGTGTCTAGAGCAGACTGGAGGGACTACTCATCCTCAAAGCTGCTGTAGCCAAGACCATCAGTAGATAGAAGCGCTATGAGTCCTCCAATAGGGCAACGGCATGGCTGCAACTCCACAAGATGACAAAGGAGCTAAGGGCAAAC
>JAIWBQ010000188.1:0-2862 GCA_048633745.1 bacterium | reverse complement strand
GGCTGTATTGTCACAGGTAAGGCATACATCGTCAATGTTGGAACACAATACCACCAAAGGTATACCTTTTGAACTAGCTTTAACAGGCCAGCGCGTCATGCTACGTCATGCACCCCTGCCCGTGCGGCTACTACGGAGACATTTAATAGGCCAGCCCCAGTATCGTTAGCAGTCTAGCCAACACCCTGACTTAGGTTCAAGGTGGTGACGAGGGTAGCGAAGCTAACAACTGAGATTGAAAGCCAGTCCGAAAGTTCTACCTATTGTAACCCACGGTCTCTCAGTCTCAGCCTTGTTTGACTTTAACTCTCAGTCTTCTTTATAATTTGGTTCTTTTGGCAGAAATTGTGTCTTCTTACATGCCTTCAAAGGCACTTTCCTTCACATGTCAAAGGCAAATTAGTCATCCCAAGCAAAGTAATTTTTAAGGAGGTAATTGAATGGCGAATAGTGATGGCTTTGATCGATTCAGTGGCTCGCCCGATTATGTTATTTCTGAGCCCTTGAAGGATGCTGTTAATGTAACCATAGCTCTAAAAAGACCTTTATTGATCAGGGGAGAGCCTGGAACAGGGAAAACCCTACTTGCTCACAGCATTGCTCATGGGCTGGGAAAAAGGCTGATTATATGGAACATAAAATCAACAACCAAGGCTCAAGAGGGGCTATATCTTTATGATACTGTACAGAGACTCAATGACAGTCGCTTCGGCGATAGGGATGTTTCTGACATCAAGCAATATATCAAGTTAGGTAAATTGGGGCAGGCCTTCGTTTCTCCAGAGCAAGTGGTGCTCCTCATCGACGAGATAGATAAAGCTGACATTGAGTTCCCCAATGACCTCCTCAATGAACTGGATGAAATGAGCTTCTACATTCCAGAGACCAATGAGACCATCACCGCCATCCACCGACCTATAGTAGTTATCACCAGCAATGCCGAAAAGGAACTTCCTGACGCTTTCCTACGGCGTTGCATATTCCACTATATCGAATTCCCCAATTCAGAACTGATGGAAGAAATCGCCATGGTGCACTTCCCGAATATTAAGGATAACCTTCTCCGTGAAGCCCTAAAGACCTTTTACAGGCTCAGAGAGATTGACGATCTTAGAAAGAAGCCGTCGACAAGCGAGCTCATAGACTGGATTCATGCTCTCATTGCCGGAGGCATACCCCATGATAGGATCTCAAGCGAGATACCCTTTGTTGGCACCCTGCTGAAGAAAGAAACAGATTATGATCATTTCATGGCGCGCATGGGCAGGAAATCTTATGGCAGGAACATTGATATCTATGGAATGCCACGTTGATAACAGGTAAGAGGCTTGTATGTTCACTGATTTCTTCTATACCCTAAAAAGAAGGAAGGTGCCTGTCTCGATTACCGAGTGGATGACACTGATGGAAGCCCTTTCCAAAGGTTGCATCTCTAATCTAGACGAATTTTATTATCTGGCGAGAGCAATATTAGTTAAGAGTGAAGCTTACTACGACCACTATGATATTGCTTTTCAGGAGTATTTCAAGGGGATAGAAACTCCTGCAGAGATTTCAGAGCAAATTATGGAATGGCTCAAAGACCCTATTAATCGGATGGCCCTTACTGAAGAGGAGCGAGCTCTATTTGATAGTATGGATTTCGACGAGCTCTTAAAGGAGTTTGAAAAGAGACTCAAGGAGCAAACAGAGCAGCATGATGGAGGTGGTTACTGGATTGGCAGAGGGGGCATGTCTCCCTTTGGACATTCTGGATACCATCCCGCTGGTATCAGAATCGGTGGCGAATCAAGAGGCAGGCACGCCATACAAATTGCTCAGGAGAGAAGGTTCCAAAACTATCGTAGTGACCTGATTCTCGATGTTCGCCAGATTAAGATGGCACTCAGGGGGCTGCGGCAGTTGAGCCGAATCGGTCCTGAGGATGTGTTGGATTTAGAAAGAACGATTGACATTACCTGTAAAAATGCCGGCGAGATCGAGATGGTATGGACAAGAAGCAGGAAGAATGCAGTGAAGGTGCTTCTCCTGATGGATGTTGGCGGATCTATGATTCCTTTTGCCAAGTTGTGTAGCCAACTCTTCTCTGCCGCGCATTCCAGTACTCATTTCAAGGATTTCCAATACTTCTATTTCCACAATTGCATATACGATAACCTTTATCAGGATATTGAAGGACAAGAAGGAGTGAACACTGACCACCTGTTGCATATTCTGGATCCTGATTATAAAGTGATATTAATCGGAGACGCCAGAATGGCGACACAAGAGCTAACGGAGAGATATGGAGCTATTTACTACTATGAGCGTAATGAGATTCCAGGGATGATCCGGCTGAAGCAGATTGCTGAACATTTTACTCATTGTGTTTGGCTAAATCCGGAGGAGCCATATTATTGGAATCACCCCACTGTTCTAGTGGTTGGGAAGCTCTTTCCCATGTTTGAGCTTACACTCGATGGTCTTGGACAGGCAGTGAAAAAACTGGTTGTTAAGAAATGACCCCCCTTGCCTTTCAAGGCAGCCCAATTTGTACAATAGGAACATTCTGACGAAACGTGTAGTTGCCAATTACGCTTCCTCTGATCACTGAGAGCGTTGCACACAGGCAGAGAAAGGCGTAGAATCCGAAGCGATGTGTTGTAACAGACGAGGAAAGTGGGCCGCCTGAACTTGTTCATAGTGGGCACTCACGAGCACCCAGCTTCGAAAGCCATTGATTGAGGGCACACTGAGCTCATAGCCTGAGCATGGGAAGGAAGAAGACAAATGTTGCAAACATTGCTGAAATTGCCAGGCACCACAAAGTGGTGTGTGGCTTTCTGGCTGAGCTGCTAGGGTTGACATAGGAGGCCAATACTG
>JAIWBQ010000187.1:0-9801 GCA_048633745.1 bacterium | reverse complement strand
CGACGAGGGCTTCACCGAGATCGCCAATTTCTTCAAAGAGGTGGCCGAGGTGGAAGAGGAGCACGAGATGCGATACCTTGCCCTGCTCAAGAATCTGGATGAAGGAAAAGCTTTCAGGAAAGACAAGGTGGTGAGGTGGAAGTGCCGTAACTGTGGTTATGTCCATGAGGGAACCGAAGCACCGGAGGAGTGTCCTGCCTGTGGCTTCCCCCAGAGCTACTATGAGCTTATGGCGGAGAACTACTAGGTGTCTATAAAAAGGCGAACACAAGTTTGTCAAATATACGAAACTCTGTAACGTTCAGTTGGATTATAAGAATAAGCAGAATATCCTGGCAATGCTCAGCCAGTTCCTAATAACTGTTTGAAAATAATCAAGCTTCTATTACCTAGCGCACTGCTGGCATCAGGACGTTTTGGCAGGTGAGCTACGCCTCCGGGTTTACAACACGCCCCACAAACAATATGGCACCGCTATCAATGTCACGAATCAGGAAGACAAAAGGACGGTCAATGGTTACCTCAACAGGCTCCTCCGGTGGCATAGCCAACGGCATCACCACTGCGGTAGCTGCTGCCGCCTCTGTACCGGCTTCATCAACAGAGACAAACGCCTTATGGACCACATCGGCTATGAACAGGTCACGGTTACCCGTCATCCCTGAGAAGTCAGCACCTCCGGAGAAAGCAATTGGCATGCCCATTCCTGACAGAACCTCTTTCAGACTGAAGCTCGATTCGAACTCAAATTTTGGTATCGCCAAAGTAACCTGCCTCTGCTTCAGCTTTCCAGTAATTTCATCCACCTGCTGGGCATTCAGTATGCCTTCAAACGCCTCAAATTGGCCAGTTGCCGGAAGTAAAATTACCATTGAGAGTTCACGCCCATCATATAGCAACTCGACCACCTGATATCCGTCACCTTCGGTATAGCCAAACGACTCAGTTTGCCTCATCATCGGCACACTGACTTCACCCCCGTCAAGCAAGTGGAATGGTGCATCCTCAGTCATATCCTCACTGAAGGGATGCTGCCAGGCTGCGTTGAAGTAGATGGCATTGGTCAGAACAAGACGGGTCAGTGTGTCAATCAGACCTGGTGGAATCAGGTCTTCAATGCGACCCTCTGTCTGGTCAGTGACCCAGTCGTTTATAGTGATGCGAGATTCTTCCGGGGCATTAATGAAGTCTAGGATTCTCAACCCGGCACCGTAATTCTCAGCCAAGAGGTCGAGGAATGAAGCGAGGAATTGATAGTCTCTTTGCCCCCAGATGGCGTTAACGATGTTCAGCCGGAAGCCATCTCCGTCCTTGCCTTTAGCACCTTGACCACGCTCACTGAGTTCCAAATCCAGACTATTAAATGCCGGATGCAGATGTCCTTGTGAAAGGGTGAAATGAAGGGTATCCGCCATCTGCTGTTCGGTCTCACTGCGAGCCCCAGCATATGTCATTGCCAGAGCCAGCGAGATGCTGTAGGGAGAGTAGAAGAGGTTGCCATCTGCCCCTCTGAGTGCCTGGTACAGGTTGAAAGCAAAGGCACTGTTACCGTTGACCAGAGTTGTTTCATCGGCCTCACTCACATCTGGCGAAGTCACCCGCTGCTTTTCTGATTGTATCACCTCACCAACTACAGGCTGAGCACAAGCCATCAGACCCAACATTAATACTACTATCAGTATATACAGAAATGTCTTATTCACTTCAGTTACCTCCAACCGCTATTCGTGATACTCTATTTATATATAACGAAAGAAATTGACTTTAGTTAGGCTCTTCTCCATAACTATTAAAGCACAGCCACCCTGGTTCCCTCAACCACGTCTATTGAGCGATGGCTTATGTAACAACCTGGACTCTCGTTTTAGCTGGCTAGGCATTCTATACTCTCATTGGGGATTCACTGCTATAGACTGCCATGTGACCTAGTCTCTCACTCCATACCAAAGTGCTGCAATAGGCCTCGTTAGTGAGGACTATATAAACAGACGTTTTACTACCACTCATAATTGTTGGTGCAAAAAACCTTCCTGGTTCAAAGTTATAGCGATTTACTTAAAGCCTATATCGTTAACTCCCATATCAAATATCCTGCGGACTACTTGTGCGGCGACAGAACTGTTTGGTTGTAGTTAGGATTCTTGGTTACCTCTATATTACGTAGTATCCCAAGTTTTGCCTTTATCGTCCGTGAGACTATTGACATCATGCGTTGAATAATCTAACCTTCATACAGGAACAAGATATTATGTGACGGCTTGTCTATCCTTGTTTGTATTTCACGTTGCCGTTAATCGGGCGAAATTCGGAAACCTTAGATGATAATTTCAGGTTAGAAAATTTTGAGAAGGGTTAATGATGATCATTGTAGGTGAGAAGCTAAATACCAGTCGGAAGAGTATCGAAGAAGCGGTCAGAAAACGGGATGCAGTGTTTATCACCAAGGTGGCTCGTGAGCAGGCTGAAGCTGGGGCTCATTACATTGATGTCAACG
This sequence comes from bacterium, assembly GCA_048633745.1. Lineage (GTDB taxonomy): Bacteria > Chloroflexota > Dehalococcoidia > GIF9 > AB-539-J10 > JAIWBQ01. The sequence continues at coordinate 7,307 of JAIWBQ010000187.1, read as the reverse complement.
CCGGTACTTTCCTCGACCAAGAAGTTGATTGTCTCTGCTGGCTGGTCGAGACGATACAGAATGAAGTAGCTCTGCCCTTGTGCTTGGATAGTCCAAATCCCAAGGCTTTATATGAAGCCATGAAACGCCACAAAGGTGAACCGATGATTAATTCTATCTCACTGGAGGAAGACCGCTTTCAAGCTATCCTGCCGATAATCACTTCTCAATCATGCCGTATAGTCGCCCTTTGCATGGGTAAGACAGCGATGCCCACCACTATGGAGGAAAGGGTTCAGGTTGGCTCGGAACTTATTGAGAAGCTCACCGGTGAAGGGATTCCTCTGGAAAAGATTTATGTAGACCCGCTGGTGCAGCCGGTTTCTGTGAACACTAGCCTGGGAATCGCCACCCTCGGAGCCATCAATAAAATTATGAACGATTTCCCCGGTGTGAATACCATTTGCGGTATTTCCAACATTTCCTTTGGCCTTCCAGAACGCCGCTTAATCAACCGCAGTTTCCTAGCTCTTGGCATGTCTTATGGTCTGTCTGCTGTCATTTTAGACCCGACTGACCAGCAACTCATGGCTACCCTCATTACAGTTGAGATGCTGCTGGGCCGGGATGAATACTGCGGAAACTTTATTGACGCTTACCAAAATGGTCGTTTTAGCGGGTGATAACTGGGATATCAGGATTTAATTAAAACCGCTTAAGGAGGTTGAAGATGAATGACTTTAAAGCATTGTCTGAGTCTGTGATCAAGGGAGACATCAAGATAGCGGTAGCCGAAACCCAGAGTGCTCTGGACGCTGGCGCCAGTGTCCAAGATATTCTTAATAAGGGGCTTATTGCTACCATGGATGAGGTGGGCGAGAGATATTCAAAGGGGCTGATATTCGTTCCCCAGATGCTGCGCTCTGCCAAGGCTATGCAAGAGTGTACCAAGCTGCTCAAGCCGTTCTTTCAAGAAGGCGATGTTACCTCCAAGGGAAAGGTGCTGATCGGAACTGTCAAAGGCGACTTACATGATATCGGTATGAACCTGGTTGCTATGATGATGGAAGGCGCAGGATTCACAGTTACTAGCCTTGGAGTAAACGTTTCTCCCGAAAAGTTTGTCCAGAAGACGCAAGAAATAGAACCAGACATTGTAGCCATGTCGGCATTGCTCTCCACTACCATGCCGGCTATGCCTAGGACTATCGAGGCTCTACAGAAAGCTGGACTCAGGGATAAAGTCAAGGTAATGATTGGTGGGGCGCCGGTTACCAAAGAGTATGCCCAGAAGATAATGGCTGATTCTTATGCCTCTGATGCCGGTTCAGCTGTGGCTAAGGCCAAAAAGTTACTTGGTGTTCCCTGAAAAGTCTCTAATAATAAAGGAGCGAAACATGGAAATATTGAAAATTCCCACCTTTCAGCCTCGGCTTAAGGTCTTGAATCGTGAACAGGCATGGGCAATCCATATTGCTGCCTTAGAAATCCTGGAAAAGACTGGCTTTAAGATAGAACACCCCGAGGCCCGGGAGATGTTGGCTGATGCCGGGGGCAAGATTTCTAACGGTGATTGGGTTAAGCTTCCCGCCTACATTGTTGAAGAAGCCTTAAGGTCAGCCCCTAAACAGATTGCTCTGTATGACCAGAAAGGCAATAAAACGATGCCTCTCGTTAACGGCAACCCTTTCTACGGCACCGGCTCGGACGCCACTTTCACCTTGGATTTGGAAACTGGTCATCGTCGCCGGGTGGTCTTAAAGGATGTTGCCAATTTTGCCCGGCTGGTAGACGGTCTTGAAAACATGGCGTTTGCCATGTCTATGGCAAATCCTGAAGATGTTCCTGTCGAAGATATCTATATTCATGTTTTTACCGAGATGGTTAAAAATACCAATAAACCGATTGTGTTCATCGCAGATAGCGGCAGAGACATTGCTAAAATCTACGAGATTGCCTGCGAGGTGGTAGCGGGTGAAGAGAATCTCCAGCAGAAGCCGTTCATACTTAATTACTCGGAGGCCATTAGTCCGTTACATTTTCCGGTAAACGTTATGGAGAAACTCATTTTCTGTGCCGAAAAGAGGATACCCATCTGCCTTCCCTCAGGCTCCAACGCCGGTGGCGGAGCCCCGGTTACACTTGCCGGGGCCATGGCTTTAGGAATCGCTGAAAATCTAGTAGGACTCTGTGTGCATCAGTTAGCTAGCAAAGGAGCCCCCTTCTTGTTTGGCCCCAATGTCAGTGTTCTAGATATGAAGTCCACCATAGTCTCGTATGGCTGCCCTGAATGGAGCCTCACCCAGGCGGCGCTGGCCGACATGCGTGATGAAATCTATGGGCTGCCCATCTGGGCCTTTGCTGGAGCTTCGGATGCCAAGGTTATGGATGCCCAGGCAGGAGCTGAAGCCATGTTTTCCATAGTCACTGCTATGCTCTCTCGAGCTAACTTAATCCACGATGTGGGTTTCCTGGAATACGGTAGTACCTCTTCACTTGAGATGGTAACGATGGCTAATGAATTGGTAGCCATGAGCCGCTTTTTTACCAGAGGAATTCTGGTCAATGAGGAAACCCTGGCTCTTGAAGCAATTGAAAGAGTGTTGACGGGGGAACAGGGGTCTATGTTTCTTACAGACGACCACACCTTTGAGCATTTCATGCAAGCCCAGTTCCTAGCGAAACTTCTGAACCGCTCACACTATGATTCTTGGAAAGAGGCAGGAGCCATGGACCTCTATCAGCGTTGCAATGTGGAAGCGAAAATGGTTCTTTCAGAACATCAAGTAGAGCCTAAACTTAAGGGAATACTAAGAGGAATTAACCGAATTATCCAAGCGAAGTGACGGGAGTTCTACCATGGGAACAAATTTACCATTGTATAGACCGCTGGTGCCTAAAGATATCAAGCAGATCGACCAGACGGGACGCCGGATACTGGAGCGCGTCGGCATCAGAATTGATGATAGCACCTTCCTCGATAGGCTAAAACAGGCAGGAGCCCAAGTCGACTACACCAATCATAGAGTGCGATTCAAAGGGGACTGGCTTGATGAAGTTCTGGTTCGTGCCCCATCCCGCTTTACACTCTTCTCTCGAGATGGCCAGAATGACTTGCATTTGGGAGAAGGCAATGTCTACTTCGCTAACGGGGGACGGGTATTTCGTATCCTTGATATGAGCACAGGCGGTTACCGGCTCACCTTGTTAAGAGATGTAGCCAACACCGCAGCTCTGGTGGACCGCTTGGATTACATTCGTTTCTATATCATTGCCTGCCAGGCCCATGACTTAGAACCTCAGAACTATCATTTAAACGACTTTTACCACGCTTTCAACCACACCACAAAGCATGTGATGGGAGGCTGTGATAATTTGGAAGGTGTTAAACAGGTATGGGAATTGGCCAGTTTAATCGCTGGAGGAGAAGACAAACTTCAAGAAAGGCCTTTTGTTTCAGTGATTACTAACCCGATAAGTCCCCTCACTACTGAGGCCAACACATTAAGTATTCTCAATTTCTGTACTACACATGGTATCCCTGTTACCTGCGCACCGGCACCTATCGCTGGTGCTACGTCGCCGGCCACCCTGGCCGGGACCCTTTCCCAAATGCATGCTGAAGCGTTAGCCGGGGTGGCTATCACTCAGGTGTTCGCTCCCGGAGCCAGGGTGCTTTATGGTGCCGTCCCCATGATCATGGATTTGCGGAATATGGAATTAGCCATGGGCTCAGTTGAAATGACGAGGATGAACGCTGCCGCAGTGCAACTGGAAAAGCGTTATAATTTGCCTATTTACGCCTCGGGCGGACTTACCGAGGCTAAAAGGCCTGATATTCAAGCGGGCATTGAAGAGGGTTTCTCCAATTTGATGGTGGCTATAGCTGGAGCGGACTGCATTCACCTAGCCGCCGGAATACTGGATTCGGGAAATTCCATTTCTTATGAGCAGTTTGTTATCGACAATGAAATCATAGGAATGATCCAGAGGATGTTGGCAGGTATCAAGGTTAATAAAGAGACCTTAGCTTTTGATGTAATAGAGAAGGTTGGACCTGGTGGGAACTATGTCATGGAGGACCACACTGTCGAGCATATGGTGAACGAATTCTTCTATCCCAACCTTAGTGTGCGTTGCAACTTCGATATTTGGGAAGAACGAGGTCGGCCTGATATGTTGAGCCGTGCCCACCAACTAGTTCAATATATTCTAGGAAAGTGCGAAGAGTGTAAAGAAGGTCTTCTAGATCTGGACTTGATTTTTGAGATAGAAAGGTCTTTTCCTGGCATACGGAATATTTAAGGCGACAATGTCGAAGAAAATCGGAAATATCACACGAATCATTGCATGTGCTGTCTTCAAACCAGCCATCGAGAATCTTCAATTGGAAAAAAGATATCCTGATGTGCGTTTGACCTATTTACCATCCAACCTACATTTAATATCGCAAGATTTGAAAAATCGCTTACTGAAAGAGATTACTTACGCTCAGAAAAGGAATGAGCGAGTCGTATGCCTTTACGGTGACTGCTTTCCCGGTATTAACGACTTTTGCGCACAGCACAGGGTGATTAAGGTACCCGGGCATTACTGCTATGAAATGCTGCTTGGCAGCAAGCGATTCAGGCAGCTCATTAACAAGATGGCGGGGACCTATTTTGTTGAAAAAGACCTCATCCTTAACTTTGAGGAATATTGCCTGAAACCTCTGGAACTAAACGACGAAGAAATGAGAGGATTTTGTTTTGGACAGTACCAGAGACTACTCTATGTGCGGCAGCCATCAGACCCAAACCTTGTGCCCCGGGCCAGGGAAGTGGCTGAATTCCTGGGGTTGTCTCTGGGCATCAGTGATGTGGATTATTCGGATCTCGAAAAGAATCTTGTCGAGTTGCTCTAGCGTGGAATTCTTGCTGTGAAGAAGATGAACGTGCCCCAGAACTCAGAACCGAAGAGGAAAAAGCACCCCAGCGGGTCTCCTATAAAAAAGGGCTGGAGAAGGCAAGTCTGGTTGAATATATTACCTGACGACCTCTGGCTGAAGGTTAGCGAAGGAGAGACCATCTGGGAAGCACTGCAGAAGACGGATATAGAACTGGAAGGGGACTGCGGCGGGCTGGGGAAATGTGGGAAATGCAGAGTTAAAGTCCTCTCTGAGATAGACCCTCCATCCATCGAGGAAGAGAAATTCATCGATGAGGAAGAGCTGGAACAGGGGATACGCCTTGCTTGTCTCACTAAGGTGAACCATGATTTGGTGATATCCACCAGCAAAGCTGTCGCCGAAGCTGAGTATGTCAAGATTCTCAGCGCCAGCCATTTTCTGACCCACAGATATATATCTGTGCCTCAGCTTGAGCCTCTTATCAGCGAGAGACTCCTCACATTGTCCCCTGATATTCAGAATGACGGGCTTTCTGATTTGGACTCAATTAAGCTGGAGTTGGGCCCTGAATACAAAGACCTGAAAGCATCACTTCACTGTCTGCGTACATTACCTCAAATGTTATATGAAACCCGGTTCCGTGGAGCAGCAGTGCTCCACGAGCACTGCTTGATGGACTGGCAGAACTGCGAGAAAGAAGGTCGCAGGTATGGGTTAGTCTTTGACTTAGGTACAAGCACTCTGGTAGGTAAGCTCCTCAGCTTGGTGGATGGGAACGAAGTAGCTGTCACCTCTTGCCTCAATAGTCAAAGCCGGTATGGTTCAGACGTAATTAGTCGTCTTCAGTATGCCAAAGAACGCCCAAGTGGTCTGGAAAATCTGCATCACCTCCTCATCAAGGACTTGAACTGGATTACAACTGGTCTTCTAAAGACGGCTGGTCTCCAGCCAGATGATATCTTTATTGCCGTTGCGGCGGGGAACACTAGTATGCAGCATTTTCTCCTGAGCTTATCTCCCGCAGGGATTGCCGAGGCACCCTTCTGTCCTGTTTTAACAGATGGACTGATTGTGAACGCGGCAGATGTGGGCCTCCAATTACACCCAGCAGCCTTGCTTTATACAATGCCGATGAAATCCGGCTATATTGGTGGAGACCTAATTAGTGTCGTCATGACTTCCGGAGTTGCCGAACAGGAAGACGAAATCATACTGGGACTGGATCTTGGCACCAATGGAGAAATATTTCTCGGCAATGGTAAGAGATTGTTAACATGCTCAGCCGCGGCTGGCCCTGCCTTAGAGGGTGCCAGAATCTCCTATGGAATGATCGCCAAGGCAGGAGCTATCGAAGGCGTCAGTTTCAAAGAAGACCACCTGCATTATCGGGTCATCGGGAATATCAAGCCTAAAGGGGTTTGTGGGAGTGGATTAGTTGATTTAATTGCCGTACTCCTACACTGTGGAATCATTGACGATGAGGGTCTGATTCGCCCCCCTAGGAAAAGAGCGGCTAAGAGCTTGAGTCCAAGAATAATCAACCAGTCTGGAGTTAATAACTTTCTTATAGCTTCTTCAGAGGAAAGCTATAATAATAAACCAATCTATCTGACTCAAAGAGATGTTCGCGAATTTCAACTGGCAAAGGGAGCTATCGCCGCCGGCATAGAAACCCTGATGGAGGAAATAGGCATCGAGGTTCAGGACATTAATCGTGTATATCTCGCCGGCGCACTGGGAAATTACGTAGATGCTCACAGCGCTATTAACACAGGACTTCTTCCTCAGGTTAAACCGGAGATTATCAGTTCGTTAGGTAACGCCGCCAGCACGGGGGCTTCCATGGTTCTCCTAGTCAAGAAGTACTGGCAGACGGCTGACGAGCTTGTCCAATTTATTGAGCATATTGAGCTTTCCCAGCGTTCCGACTTCAATCAGTATTTTATCGAGCATATGGGATTTCCTAATAAGAGGAGTCTTTGGTAACGTATTCTAGATGCTGCTGAATAAAAAGCCATACCTGAAAATGCCGACTTTATCAATATTCGGCAGGATACTACCTATTCATCCCTCCGTAGTATAAGAGCCACACTATGTCGTTCAGAGATAAGTCATCCATATAGATATTAATAGCGCCCATCTTTCTTTGGTGATTGGGTTAGGCTCGACCCACTGTTTGTTACCAACGCCTAAACTAGTGGTTCTTCGGGGTTATGTATCTTTCAGGTGTCTTAAGCAGAAATAAATGAAGAGGGAACTTAATATCTTTTCTGTCTTCCTCCGCTAAACCCGCCGCCGCTGTTATCGGAGCGAGGTCTAGCCGCAATAACATTAAGTGTCCGGTCCTTTAGTGTTTTTCCGTTGAGTCCAGTAATTGCAGCTTGACCTTCAGACACTGATGCCATTTCAACAAACCCGAATCCCTTGGCTCGCCCACTAT
>JAIWBQ010000186.1:0-2756 GCA_048633745.1 bacterium | reverse complement strand
CGTCAAGGGAGAGGATGTTTGTAAGAACTTATGCAGGATACTATAATTCACTGATGGCTGAGTTATGTGACATGATAACTTTTCTGGGAACCGCTGGTGCCAGATTCGTAGTTGCGCGTCAATGTCTAGCTTCAGGAGGTGCCTGGCTTAACCTTGGTAGCACTCAGATACTTCTCGACCCCGGCCCCGACTGTTTGGTTCAGGCTGCCAGGAGAAAACTCGATCCCTCTAAGCTGGAGGCTATTATTTTATCTCACAGGCATTTAGACCATAGCGGGGATATTAACATCATGATTGAAGCTATGACTGAGGGGGGTACAAAAAAATGGGGTACGGTTTTTGCCCCTGCCGATGCCACGAATCAAGACCCTGTTATCTTGTCATATTTGCAACCTTATCTCAGCAATATAGAGATCTTAATGGAAGGCGGGTCTTATGTGATTAAGGATGTTTCTTTTAAGACCCCGATCAAGCATAAACACCCAGTAGAAACCTATGGCTTTATCTTCCAAACGCCACGGCATACTTTCTCCTGGATTACTGACACCAAGTATTTTGACGATTTAGCTAGTTACTATGAAGGTGATTTATTGATTATCAATGTGGTTCGATTGAGCCCAGGAGCTCCCATTGATCACCTATCCCTCCCTGAGGCCAAGAGAATAATCGAGAAAGTAAAGCCAAGGATAGCCATACTCACCCATTTTGGCATGACCATGTGGCGAGCCAAGCCATGGGAATTGGCTAAGAAACTAACTGATGAAACTGGAATCTCGGTTATTGCTGCCAGAGATGGCATGAGATTTGACTTAGCGCGGTTAAAATGAGAGCCTCCTGGCAACGGCATATTTTCCCAAAGGGTTGCCCCCCAAGTATCGTCTGCGCTGGAGAGTTTCACTTCCGTATTCGGGATGGGAACGGGTGGTTCCACTCCGCTAGAGTCACCAGAAAGCTCTCTTAAATAGTATAACGCATCCTAGGAAGAATGTCGAAGCAAGCTGGCCTACTTACTTAATAGGCCTCTTAATTACCTGAAACCCGGGAATTTCGTTAAACTTCGCGTCTCTCTCTTTGAAAGCCTCGCCGAGACCTTTGTCTCTTCTCTCTTTGAAGAAGCTAAAGTCTTCTGGTTCAAACTTCATGCTCGTGGTAATGGTGTGGAATGGGTAGGCTACTGAGACCGAGTTACCAATGCCCAACATATTGAGGTGAATATCAAAGGCTGCCTTGCCCGCGACAATACCATCAATAGGCATAAGGCTTATGGCCTTGACCCATTGGTCAACCCTCTCATCGAGCTTGTCCCTGGACACCACTTCATTTACCAAGCCACACTGAAGCGCTTCAGCCGCCTCCATGTATTTTCCTGTGATAAGCATTTCCTTCGTCTTGGCCAGGCCTATCTTGAGAATCCAGTAGCCGATATGCCCATCAACGGAGGGGCCTGTCATGCGGTAGGCGGAGTGACCAAAGACAGCATCATCAGAGGCTATGGTTATGTCGCTGAGAAGCGCATACCAGAGGCACATTCCTTGGGAATAGCTGTGCGCCTGGCAGATCGTGACCTTGAGACACTTAGCCCACGAATCATACATCTTAGTGAAAAGGAAACGGTCTGCAGTCAACCTGTCTCTCTGGGGAGCGCGCTGTACCTTCTCCCCTGATTTCGGAGTCCGGATGCCATGATAGCCACCGAGAAAGGCAGCGTCAGCTCCTGTGCTGAAACAGGGACCATTCCCTTTTATCACCACCGATTTTATTCCATCATCAACTTCCACCTCCTCTACTATTTCTATCAGATGGTAGAAATCCGACTTGGTTAGGGCGTTGAGTTTCTCGGGACGATTTAAGGTCACGGTAGCACACATCCGATCATAGTCTTTTTCAAACAGAATATGCGACTTGCTTGTGTCCACATCATCTGTATTGAGGATGTGCATTTCGGGCAATCCTTTGACTTTTGCACGGTCTACCATAGTATGAAACCTCCTTTAAAATTTATTTTTTACTCTTCCTTTGCTTCCTCACGGAAGCGGTAGTATTCGGTCGCTTTGGACACTGCACGAACCAACCTTGCCATGGTGCGGTAGAGAGGGATTGCAGCCATTGGGAGCGCTTTTTTGAGCCCGGACACAGCTTCCTTCATCTCATCACCTCTAGCCATGGCGCTGTCCATAATTGCTGCCATAGGTTTCTTATAAGGGTTGTCTTTGGCAAACTGGGTGAGATTATCGGTCAACTCCTTCACTTTTTCTGCTCCGCGAAGGAAACCCAGTTCTGTGCTCATGATCACAATGTCAATGGATGGGTCGGCGATCAATGTCTTAAGTGCTCTGAATATCGGCTCGGAATGCTCTGCCATTGGCTCGGAATCCAGTGGATTCTTGAATCCGGCACCAGTAACCGGGATGAAGCTCATCAGCTCCTTCTGAGTCTTCTCTGAGAAGATTGGGAGCTCCAGACCTTCCTTAATGCACAGGTCAGCCGTCTGGACGCTATATCCGCCACCGCCGAGCATCACCCCCACTCGATTCCCTCGAGGGCGAGGCTTCAGGTAGAGCAGGGTCATGGCAACGTCCGTCAATTCCTCAAGCGAGTTTACCCTGATGGCGCCTGTTTGCTTGAAGAAAGCATCCCATACTTCCTCACTTCCAGCCAATGCGCCGGTATGAGAAGCTGCTGCCCTGGCACCTACCCCGGTGACGCCGCTCTTCCATATTACCACTGGCTTATTTTTGTTTGTTTCCTTGACAAGC
>JAIWBQ010000185.1:0-3739 GCA_048633745.1 bacterium | reverse complement strand
TTGAATTTAGGCTGAAGTATTCGCCTTTGCAGTAATGAAGCTTATAGCCCGCTTTGGCAATGTCTATCCCGGCAAACTGGGCTATCCTGTCAGAGTCTAGGCCAGCAGAGTTTACTACAACACGTGTGGCAAATGCAGAGACCCCACCACGATCCCTTATTCGAACCTCATACTTTGCCCCTGCCTTTTCTATCCCTATTACCTCGGTATTGAAGACAAACTCAACTCCTCTGCCCCTCGCTCGACTGTAGAAAAATTTCAGCAGCGAATAGGAATCGAGGATTCCCGTGGATGGAGATAATAGCCCCGCTTTGCCTTCGATATTTGGCTCGAGTTTCTTAAGCTCCGTTCTGGAAAGGAATGTTAAATCATTAACTCCGTTTTTTCTCCCCTGCTCGTAAAGCTTCTCAAGCTGGGTAACTTCATTTTCGTTAACGGCTAGGATGATCTTTCCCAGCTTCTTATAAGTGATACCATGCTTTTCACAAAGTTCATAAAGCAGGCCTTTCCCATCAACGCAAAGCTCGGCCTTCAGCGAATCTTCAGGATAGTAAATGCCGGCATGGATGACTTCGCTATTTCTGCTGCTGGTCTCAAGCCCAAAGGTATGGTTCTTCTCAAAGACAAACACTCCTCTTTCTTGCTGGGCGATCTCGTCAGCTATAGCCAGGCCAATAACGCCGGCGCCGATAATTGCCACATCAATTTCAGCAAGCATTCATCCTCTTAGCCAGCCTGGAGTCTAGTCCGTTCTAGGGGAAAGCTAGTGTCTTCTCCCTTGGCTTTCTTTTCGGCCAAACGGGCTCATTTGCGAGCGGGGAAGAGCCCAAAGTGGCTCATGGGAATATTCATAGGTACCAGTTCGTGGCAGGAGCGGAAGTCAAGCCATTTAGCTTGGCCAGGCCAAACAGATAAGGCTTTTTCCGTCACCAATTGCAGTTCTGACCGGAGACGCCGATATAACATGGGGCTTTATCTCGACTATGCTTATCGATGCTCTGTGGCCACATGCTGGTCAGGTACCTCTAACGGCGGTATGGAAATGCTTAGCACCAGAGCTTCACCCCCGGTTCGGATGCCGTGGAGAGTATCGGCTGGAATCCTTAGGATCTGGTGAGGCTCCAATACCACCATCTCCCCATCCACCATCGCCTGGGCAATCCCCTCTAGGACAAAGTATATTTGGGTTGTCTTGTGATGGTGATGCAGGTGGACGAATTTATCCTTGGCCAACTTCAGTAGCCTGAGACTGCATTCCGGTGTTTCCAGGTGAGACACCACCTCATAATCTCCTATGTGCACATGTGTCATCTCTACCTCCTTAAACGATCTCGCAACCCGAGTGATCTGAGTGTTCCTATCGCTTGTCAAAAAAGCCAGCACTCAGTGCTCTTGCTTTTCTCCATAGCTCTGGGGAGTAGCTCAAGAAGTGCTTGCAATTACGCATTATGCGATGATCCAATAATCAATATCCTTTATCCTAAAATTTTCTCCGCCTCTTCCATGTCCGCATCCATCACATGGGAGATGCCTGAGACCTCCGCCGCCTCACGAGTGAGGGCAACGATATCGCTCCTGTCGATGAAGTCAATAGCGAATTTACGTGCCCCGGCCATGAACTGGCGTAGACCCTGGGCAAGTCGCTCGTATTAAGTATATAGCCCAATGGCCGAAGTTGGAATCCTCTCATAATCTTTGCCATACTCCCTTTTCAGCCCCTCAGCAGTAACAAAGATTGCTTCCCTCGTACTGCCAAATCGTTGGAGATAAACAGGGAGTTGTCCGCTATTTATCGTTTCACCGATAGTATTACCAACCATAACCGCAGCGAGAGGTGCTCTCGCCATGCCTATTGCTTTCACATAGGGAGCACATAATGCCAAGCCCTTGAATATCTGGTCTTCCAAAACAAATCCACCTGCAGGTACAATGTCAGGCACGTGTTCGCCTTTCTCAGCCAGACGATTACAGTATTTATAAGCCAGCGACCATAGTTCGATACACGGCACTCCCCACTCGTTCATCATACGCCACGGACTCATGCCGGTACCACCACCTGCACCATCAATGGTGAGATAGTCGATTTTTGCCGTCGAGGAGAACCTGACTGCACGAGCAAGGTCTGCGGGTCTATAGGCGCCCGTCTTCAGCGATACGTATTTGGCGCCGGCCTTGCGCAATTGACTGACAGCCTCAAGGAAGCCCTCTTCAGTAACCATACCAACGCGTGAGTGCCTCTCAAACTCAGTAAAGATGCCCTTCTTGAACTCGTCTATCGTAGCAGGGTCAAGTGGGTCAGGAATAACAACATAGCCTCGTTTCTTAAGGAGTTGTGCCTTCTCGAGGCTCTTGATTTTGACCTCACCACCTATATCCTTAGCTCCCTGACCCCATTTCAACTCCACCACCTCAACCCCGAGTTTCTCTATGGCATACTCCAGCACACCAATGCGGCTATCTTCCACGTTTGCCTGCACGACAATGGCTCCGTAGCCATCGCGTTGCCATTCCTGATAAAGTTTTACACGCTTCTCGAGGTCAGGTGAATGAATAACTCTCCCCTGCGCTACTTTTAAATCGACATCCATTCCACACACATTCTCACCGATGGTAAGTGCTGTGCCTGTCAGTGCCGCACCGATGGCTAAACCTTCCCAGTTATGCCCGGCAACAGCGGTAGAACCCAGACCGGGAATAACAAGTGGCAGGCGTAACTTGATTCCCTTATCGTGACCTAGCCTTGTCTCAATATCCACATTTGGAAATATGGCCTTATCGGAATCCGCTTCAATACCGACAGCACCGACTGCTGTTCCCATTATATTGAAATGAGATAGGTCGATGGGGTAGTCTTTTTGTGAACCAGTGGTCATGATGCCGTATGGTTGTGGGTAAATAACCTCATGACCACGATATGCGCTCTTGCCAATTTCGCACATACCAATGCAGCCTTCCACACAAGTAACGCACATTCCGCTTATCGGGCACCAGTCACCACCTGTCCTGTTCTTAGTCAGTGTCGCAGCTGTTGCATTATATCTCGTCAGTGTCATATCTGACCTCCTTCTACCTTTTTCCAAGTTGCTTTATTTCGTGATTGCATCTCTATTACTAGTAGACCTTATGGCCTTGTGGGCCAACACTCTCCGAACATCCTGTGCATACAGGGCAGGTCTCCACAGGTGCGAGGTTCTGACATCCTCCACAAAGACCATCTATGAGGTTCCCCGCTGTACAGGCTTGTTCACAAACCGGGCATATCCACTCGCAACCGCCGCAGTTACGACACTCTTCTGGAGTGACATCAAAAGCAGTTGCCACCCGCCGTGACGTGCCGCGGCCAACAAATCCAATGCCGCCAGATTTCATCTGCTCCTTGCAGTAGCGCACGCAAAGTCCGCAGAGAATGCAGCCCCTGTCTTTTATCTTGAAACGAACCTTGTTGATACCCATATTGGAAGCCATGTCCTGTAGCGTTTTGGAGTTTGGACACGAACTAAGCAACAGTTCCACAATTAGCTTGCGAGCTCTCGTCACCTTCTCTGAGTTTGTAAGGATTACCTGTCCCGGCTCCACAGGCAGGGTACAGGAGGCCTCCAGTGATGAGCGATTGCCTTTAACCACCTCAACCATGCAGACACGGCAAGCGCCGTAGGAGCTGAGACCAGGATGATAGCAGAGAGTTGGAATTATAATGCCCATTTCTCCTGCTGCCTCAAGAACTGTAGTCCCCTCCAGC
>JAIWBQ010000184.1:0-9547 GCA_048633745.1 bacterium | reverse complement strand
GTAGCCAAGAACATAGGGGTAAAAGAGGCTTTAGAAGCAGAAATAAACATGGAGATTATAGTTCCAGAAGAGCCGCAAACTATGGGAGCCCTCGGCGCAGTATTACTAGCCAAGGCCGAGCTAGGTTAAGCCCTACCGGGCTGGCTAACGGTCATGCGTTGTTCATTCTTCCTGTGCACTTTAGCACCCCTAGCTCCACCACTTCTATTCGTGGTTGAGTCAATAAGTTTGCTCCCACTCAAGTTTACAGGTTGAAGCATTCTTTGTTCCCCTCCTTGGATGGCACCCTTGACTTCTCCAGTGCCAAGGAGAAGAACATCTATGTAGCTCTGGCGATTGGAGACTTGAGAGGCAGGTATGAGCTGCACACAGGGAGAGCATACAATCTTTGCAAACTGCGAGTCCTTCATTATATATTATAGAAACAATCGAGGGGAATTTTGGGAAACAGGAAAGCCAGTCAGACTGAATTTCTCCACCGGGTAAATTACACGATCAAAGTTCCTTTGTTAAGAGGTTGGGGTGACAACTAAACCAGGTGAACAAAGCCTAGAATATATTTTCCATCCCAGGTCGGTTGCAATCATCGGGGTCCCAAGCGACCCGGCCCATCCTACAGGGACTGTGCTGCTTGAACCCTTCTTCGAGCTTGAATTCGATGGAGAACTCTACCCCGTTAATCCGAAGAGGGGGGAATGGAGGAGTTTGAAGATATACCCAAGCCTTAAGGAAATCCCAGGGCCTGTTGATTACGTCATAGTAGCGATCCCAGCTCCTGCCACGCCTAAACTGATGGAGGAATGTGTGGCAAAAGGAGTGAAGACTGCCCTTTTCATTACAGCTGGATTCAGCGAGGTGGGAACTGAGGAAGGGAAGAGATTGGAGGACAAGATCATAGAGATAGCTAGGAGAGGAGGGATTAGAATAATTGGTCCAAATTGCTTCGGGATATACTGCCCAAAAACAAAGCTAGTGTCCGGCTTAGGATTTCCCAGGGAATGTGGGAATGTTGGCTTCATCTCGCAAAGTGGTGGGAGTTACTTCTACACGGTTCGAGCAGCAGCGTCCAGAGGAGTTCGCTTTAGCAAGGCAATAAGCTACGGGAATGCCTGCGATCTAAACGAGAGCGATTTCCTGGAGTATTTCACCAAAGACCCTGACACCAAGATAATAGCAGCCTATATAGAAGGTGTGAAAGAAGGGCAAAGATTTCTAAAAGCGCTCAAGGAAGCTGCGAAGGTTAAGCCTGTGATAGTACATAAGGGAGGCTACACTGAAGCCGGAGTGAAAACAGCAGCATCGCATACAGGTTCTCTGTCGGGAGAGGATGCAATATGGGATACTATTTTTAAGCAGGCGGGGGTGATCAGAGTCTACAGTATGGATGAACTTATTGATGTTATCCTACCATTCATATACATGTTTCCTCCGAAAGGACGCAATGCAGCGGTTCTTGGGGCTGGTGGCGGGGCAAGCGTTCAGGTTGCTGATGAATGTGAAAGGGCAGGACTACACGTTCCAAAACCTCCACCGGAGGTGCTAAAGAAGCTAAAGGAGTTTACGCCTGAAGCAGGCAGTATCCTAGGAAATCCCTTGGACTCCCAGTTATCCTTCTGGGATCCTAGTAAGTTTGGTGATAGCGTCAAAATCTTTGCCAGCTGGGTGGGGATCGACCTGATGATTTTGCATTTAGGAATGTACTCAGGCCCTTCCCCACGGATGCATATCGCCTCAATGGAAGTTCGAAGAGAGGCTTATATAAGTTCTGCCAAGGAATGTGATAAGCCTGTGGCAATAGTATTGCACTCAGTAGTTCCCTCCCCCGAGAGTTTGGAAATAGTTGCAAAATGGCAGCATAGCTGCAGCGAAGCTGAACTCCCATTTTATCCATCGACTGGCCGGGCTGCCAACGCGATTAACAAGTTCATCAAGTACCATGAAGACCGCATGAAAGCGGGAGGAAATTGATTGTAACTGAGGAGTAAAGAAACATCCTGTTTGTAACTAAGCTTCGCTTTGCCTTCTCTGCCTCAAATGGTAAGCCTTTTGCAACTGACATGAAATTGCAATCGCTGATTTCGGGGTACAGGCTCTTTTTTGAGTAAAAGCCTCTCATAGGCTATAATCGTTGGATAAAGTAAATGGAGGTTGTTCTTGCTCAAAAGTAGTAACTGTGGTGAATTGGGAAAAAAGCATGCAAGGCAGGAAGTGACTTTAGCTGGCTGGGTACACCGCCGCCGTGATCATGGCGGCATGGTATTTATTGACTTACGTGATGGACAAGGCATAGTTCAGGTGGTATTTAATTCACAAGTGTCACAGGAGGCCTACCAGTTGGCTAGTTCACTACGCAATGAGTATGTAATCCAGGTTATTGGCGAAGTTGTCCCCCGCCCTAAAGGAACGGAAAACCCAAAGCTAGCTACTGGAGAGATTGAGGTCACAGCTAAAGAAATTACTATACTTAACCTGGCACAAACGCCGCCATTTTATATAAATGAGGATGTGGAAGTTGAGGAAAGCCTTTGCCTCAAGAATCGCTACTTATACCTGAGGAGACCTAGAATGAGAGATAATCTTATCTTGCGACACAAGGCGATAAAGTTTATTCGTGATTTCTTTGATGCAAAAGGCTTCATCGAGATTGAAACGCCCATTTTAATTAAGAGCACCCCAGAGGGAGCTCGCGATTACCTTGTGCCCAGCCGCATCAATCCAAGCAAATTTTATGCCCTTCCCCAATCCCCTCAGCAGCTTAAGCAGCTCCTCATGATAGCTGGCTTCGAAAAGTATTTTCAGATAGCTCGCTGCTTTCGAGATGAAGACCTCCGAGCTGATCGCCAGCCCGAATTCACTCAACTCGACCTAGAAATGAGCTTTGTGGAGGAAGAGGATATATTACAGCTCATGGAAGAGCTTTTCACTTCGCTTCTGGAGGCAGTTAAACCTAGAATGCGAGTATTAAAGCCCTTCCCCCGCCTCTCCTATAAGGAAGTGATGGAGAAATATGGCACAGATAAACCAGACCTGAGGTTTGGCTTGGAAATCAAAGATATATCTGATATCGCAGCTCAAACTAACTTTGATATTTTCCGTTCCACTATCGACGCAGGCGGTAGGGTAAAGGGAATAAGTGTTCCTGGCTGTGCCCACTATGACCGACATCAACTTGATGAGCTAATCAGCTTAGCCAAGGGCTGTGGAGCTAAAGGTTTAACCGCCATACCTTCGTCATCAGATAAGGCAAAGTCAGCGGCGGCCAAGTATTTAACTCAAGATCAATTAGAAGACATAGCTAATAGATTTGAAGCGAAGCCTGGTGACCTTTTGCTCATCGTGGCCGATAAAGCGGAGGTGGTCAATAGAGCACTGCATGAGCTACGAGGTGAAATGGCACGCCGACTCAACTTAGGAGATGTTAACCTGCTGGCCTTTGCCTTTATCATTGACTTCCCCCTGTTGGAGCGGAGTGATGAAATGAATGGCTGGGAGACTATGCATCATCCATTTACTGCACCTCAGGAGGAGGATATGCCACTGCTCGATACAGAGCCAGCTAGAGTCCGTGGTCGCCATTATGATCTCGTATGTAATGGCTGTGAACTTGGCAGTGGCAGTATCAGAATCCACCACAGATGGCTCCAGGAGAAAATATTTAAAATTCTTGGCTACAGTCAAGAAGAAACGGAAAGCCGATTTGAATGTCTTCTAAGGGCACTGGAATATGGAGCTCCACCTCATGGAGGCATTGCCATAGGGCTAGATCGTCTGGCAATGCTGCTCACTGGAGAGCACACTATCAGAGAAATCATTGCTTTCCCTAAAAATCAAAACGCTGTTGACTTGATGTTCGATAGCCCCTCGTATGTTGACAAGAATCAGCTTGATGAACTGAACCTCAAGTTGAAGCACGAGATTCTTCGCTTCGCTCAGGATAACAAAAGGTGTAAGGCATGAAACTAACCAGTGAAAATATGGCGAATTGTCAAATAGCCCTCAGCATAGAGGCTGAAGCTAGCGACTTGGATAAATCCCTAAACGAAGCTTATCATCGCCTGGTAAAGAAGGTTTCTATACCTGGCTTCCGCAAGGGAAAAGCACCGCGAGCCATTCTAGAACAGCATGTGGGAAAGAAGGCTATGCTGGAAGAGGCAATGGAGCATCTCATACCACAGCTTTACGAACAGGCGATTGAATCGCAGGGACTGGAACCCATTGCCATGCCACAAATAGAAATCACTCAAACTGAGCCTGTGGTTCTCAAAGCTATCGTCTCCCTCAAACCCGCAATTGAGCTTGGCGATTATCATAACATAAGGCTAGAGCCCGAGCTGATGGAAATCGGGGACGAGGAAATTCAAGCGGCTATGGAGCAGATTCAACAGGAGCAGGCAGTATTAGTGCCCGTGGACCGTCCTGCTCAGTTTGGTGATCTGCTTACTATCAGCATTGAAGCTGATGTTGAAGGTAAGCCATTTTTGAACCACAAAGATATAATATACGAGGTGGACGAGCATTCAACCTTGCCCCTGCCCGGATTTGCCCAAAATTTAGAGGATACCAAGAAAAACGAGGAAAGAACCTTTAGTTTAGCTGTTCCTGCCGACTATGTCAGCAAGGAATTTCAGGGCAAGGAATGCTCCTTCACAGTCACCACCACTGAAATAAAAGAGAAACAATTGCCCGAATTTACAGATGAATTTGCTCGAAGCTGTAATTACGACGATTTAAGCTCAATGCGAGAACAAATCGCTGCTGCTTTGAAAGCTAAAGCTGAAGTGAAGAGTCGCCTGGAGTTGAAGCAAAAAGCACTTAATGCTACTGCGGAAATTAGCAAAGTGGACTATCCTCCTATTCTGGAAGATAGAGAAACCGATAGGCTTCTGGAGGATGAGGCAAGACGCTTTGGCTTCAGAGAGCTAGCTGATTATCTGAATCGAACTGGCAAAACAGAGGAGGAACTAAGACAAGAATTGCGTCCCATAGCCAAGAAGCGGGTTACTAACAGTCTCGTCTTGGAGAAGCTAGCTGAGGAGGAAAAAGTTGAAATTACCTCCTCAGAAGTAGATAATAAAGTAGAGGAAATTGCAGGGGGTGCGACTGATAAAGAGAAAACGCAGCAATTTCTCGCCTTGTCTCAGGTTAGAGAATCAATTAAACAGTCTTTGCGCACTGAGAAGACGATTGAGCGATTGATGCAAATTGTTGAAGACAAAACAAAGGAGGGATAATGGACATAGTGTCGCAAGTGGTGATTCCTACAGTAACTGAGACCGGTGCTCGTGGTGAGCGTGCCTTTGACATATATTCACTTTTACTAAGGGAGAGGATTGTTTTTCTAGGTACACCTATCAATGACCAGATAGCTAATCTTATTATCGCCCAGCTTCTCTATCTAGAGCGAGAAGACCCCGAAAAGGACGTAAGCCTTTATATCCATTGTCCTGGAGGGATAATTAGCGCTGGCCTAGCCATCTACGATACTATGCAGCTTCTTCGCTGCGATGTGTCCACCATTTGCGTTGGCTTGGCAGCTAGTATGGGTACTTTGCTTCTTTGTGCCGGAACTAAAGGTAAGCGCCATGCTTTACCTAATGCTACTATACATCTGCACCAGGCAGTCGGCGGTGCTCAGGGGCAGGCAGCAGACATTGAAATTGCTGCTCGGGAAATCATGCGCATGCAGGAAAGAATCCGCAATATTATAGCTGAACATACAGGTCAGACAATGGAGAAGATTGCTCATGATACCGACAGAGATTTCTACCTTGATCCCCAGCAAGCAGTGGAATATGGTATTGTGGATGAGATACTTACCAAGCCCGCCAAGAAGTGAAATCCGCCTTGCCACGATATTGATTTCAGTATTTGGTTGGTAGGAACAATGGCGATATTGCCAAGTTTGTTAGACACCAGTTCCATGGCTCACATAGCCAGCACCTTAAATCTTGGTGGGCTGAGCAAAGGGGATTTAATCACTATCATCGTTGTTTCCATAATCCTTATTGTGGCCTGCGTGTGGCTATTCCGTGGCACTAAGAGGCGAGACTAAAAATATGAGAGGGCGGACAAGATGGCTAAATTCAATGTAGGTGATAGGGCTAGGGTTATAGACAGGCCAGGCTGGCCAGACGGCTACAAGATCGCTGGCTGGGAGGGAACTATTGTAGAAGTTAAGGAGGATCCTGCAGGATACGTTATAATGAGAGCAGCTAAAACCGGCTATGACATGGCCTTCCCCGAGGCTGAGTTAGATAGAATTTAGGCTTTTACTCCACTCACACACCCTTGGCCTTTTAGCCCAGTTTGGCAGCTTCTTCTCTAACTATGCGTCGGATCCTTTTATGGATTTCTAGGGAGTGAGTTATGTCTTTTGCCCCAGCTAGCCAGTGGAAATGTTCTCTGTCACCCTTGCCGCCGACTTTTTCCTTTTCCTTAACCATTTGCTCTACTGCCTCACGCTTGCCTTTCTCCCAGGCATCCAGAACCACCCACAAGTCATACAAGCTTACCGATGCCAAACTCATGGTGGAGTAGGGTAAGACATATTCATTAGCATTGAAAGCAATGGCTAAGCCGCCAGCCTTATTCACAGCTTGAAGCATTTTAAAATCTGTGATGCTGTCCCCTACCACTATCCAATGAGAAAGCGGTTTTCCCATCCTTGTGCTGAAGTATTGTAATGCTTCCACTTTGCGCCTGCCCCCCACTGGTTTCACCTGGCTTATAATTCTCCCCGAGCTTGTTTGAGGCAATTCTTGCCAGTAGAAGTAGTCCAGGCTTTGTTTTATCCTAGCATCGTCAACAAAAGGATTAAGATTCACAATTTCTTTCTCTGCTTGCTCCAACAAAGCGAAATCGTTTTGACTTAATAATTGGCAAATCTGATCTAAGGGAAAAGAAGTGCAAGCCACATTTTCATTGGGTATGCCCAGCCTTTGGGTGACGGCAAAGGCATATTGCTCATAGCTGGTACTAAT
Organism: bacterium; assembly: GCA_048633745.1. Classification (GTDB taxonomy): domain Bacteria; phylum Chloroflexota; class Dehalococcoidia; order GIF9; family AB-539-J10; genus JAIWBQ01. Next base: position 2,567 of record JAIWBQ010000184.1, on the reverse strand, counting down.
GCAAAATATATGCCATCCTCGAGCTTTAAGCTTGGAGATTAATTCATTGGCGCTTGGGGTTAAGCTAGCTTCATGTCCCATAGTGGTGATTTGTTTTTCCCTTATCCCCTGATAGGCAAGGAAAGGAGCAATGATGGCGAGTGTGTCTCCTGGCTCATAGTCAGGTCTACCCTCGAGAGTTAGCAAATCATCATAGCGGCTGATGACTTCGAAAATTTTATCGCCACGGGAGAATAGTTTCATCAATTCATAGGCATTATCTTGAGGGGCTAAGGGGCCCTCGAGGTCAAAGCAGACTAGATTCATCTCAATTCCGCTATGCGAACTTTGCAAACCATGTTTGTATCTTCAAAGGCCATACTCATCTTGATCACTACTAACGCCATACTGTCATTCTGAGCCCCTTCGCTAACACTCAGGGTGACATTGTAATTCACTCTTTATTCCAGTTTTTCTTCTTCACCGCTTGGTCTATTTCATCGCTAAAGTCATATCCACCAATTGAATTTCCCTGAGCATCAAATACCTGCCCATTTCGTATAGCGATTTTGTTTTGGCCAAGTGCCTTAAGCGTGGAGACAATAAGAGGAAATTCTCTGGCAAGCTCGTGGCTGCGAATAAGCCTAAACAGCTCATCTTTGTCATTTTTTCGCCAGTAGGGGTCAAAGGACTTGCCTTTTATAGGGAAGACGCAATAGCTAACTACCGGACCTTTGTCTAAGTCAGGCGTGATCAAATGCATCATTGCGCCGGCTTTATCAGCTTTATCTTGTATGAGTTCCCATATCACCTCCTGCCAGCTACCTGCAGGTCCACCGGGGGGTGCAGGATGAAGATTAATCATATTATATTTCTGGCATAGCTCTTCTCCAATGATGAGCATATAGCCGGCAAGAACACAAAGGCCAAAAGTAAATTTCTCAATCCTCTTGCTTAGCTCTCTATCATACTGGAGGCGCCAATCTTTTTCCTTTGCGAAAGGCTTGAACTTCCTGTGGGAGAAACAAACAAGGGGAAGGTCATAGCCGCGAACTAGCTCGAAAAATGAATCGCTTTCCTCTGCCTCGCCAGGCTCCCGGTTGCTAAAAACGAAGTTGATTTCGCCATTGATCTCGCCGCTGTGGATCTCATCCTGCACAGCTTGCAAAAGCCGCCAGGCAGCTTCATCCCTTCCCGTGGAAAACCAACCGATATTCAGCAAAAGCTAGCTTTGCCTCCCCCACTCATTGTCATTCTGAGCGTAGCGAAGAGTCTCCAAGTATGCGCTTTTTTATCTTTGCGCCAGTGCTAGCAAAGTGAACTAGGAGGCTAGACCTATGCCCGAATATCTTACCTTGAGATAAACAGCTTAAGAAATCATCTGGGCCATTGAATTCGGGCATTTCCACGTATGCCCGGCCGATCTCACCAAGAATATGGGCATCACTGCCAGCACTGGCAGCCTTTCTTTGCTCCTCAGCCAGTCTCCATGCCTTAGCACTGCTATTAGCAAACGGAGTGCGTGAGTTAAAAACCTCAATAATATCAACCTGGGATAAAATTTCTTGCGATGTTAGTTTGTTAGGATTCCCGAAAAGCAACCGCCCAAATGGATGAGGAATGCCAACTAGCCCACCCTGACTTCTGATTCGAGCTATTGCTTCCTCGGGGGGTAATCCCTTCGGAACTTCTTCAGTGAGAAATAGCCCCATCAATTCACCAGCACGCGTTAGGATCTCTTCACCCACGATTACTTTGAAGGGGGCAGTTTCTTTCAGCTTCAAGGCACCAGCGATGGTGTTATGGTCAACTATAGCAATACAATTTATGCCTATTCTTAGGCAGTGGTCGACTATTCGCTCTAGAGGTGTGCCACAATCTATAGAGTAGCAGGTATGAACGTGTAAATCAGCTCTTAGCAATTATTCACCTGTCTGGTCCACCTTCTACTAGCTGATTATACCAGATTCCTTGATAAGAGAGGCACAATGAAAGAGCTAACTTGGATCGCTTCTCGTCAAAAATCAAGCGGTTTTGATTTTAGCCTGCCTTCTCTATGTATTCCCCAGTGCGGGTATTAACCTTGACAACATCACCTATGTTAATAAAAAGAGGTACGTGAACAGCTAACCCCGTTTCCAGTTTAGCCGACTTAGTACCCGCAGTAGCCCTATCTCCCTTGAACCCTGGCTCTGTCTCTATGACCTGAAGCTCTACCGAAGTAGGTAGCTGCATGGTTACTGGATTACCCTTACAGGTCAGAATCTCCAACATTAGCCCCTCTTTCAAGTAATTTACGCCCTCTCCAATTTGAGCAGCGTCTAATGCAATCTGCTCGTAACTCTCATTATCCATGAAGTAATAGAGGTCATCATTGTTATAAAGGTGCTGGACTGGACGGTGCTCCAGAAATGCTGGTGTAACCTTATCCCCGGATTGGAAATTTCGCTCGGCCATGTTCCCGCTGCGAACATCACGAAGCTTTAATCTAATTACAGGCTGCCTTTGTTGCATCTTAACATGTTGATATTCCAGAATTTGGTATATTTCACCGTCTAGCTCTATCGCAGCACCTTTTCTCAATTCTC
>JAIWBQ010000183.1:0-4146 GCA_048633745.1 bacterium | reverse complement strand
TAAGTCAGGGGAGGAAAATGAAAGCCAATCTTGCTGATGGGCAAACTTTAAAGGAGATGTTCACCTCAGGAACTGCCTGGCTGGAGAAAAACGCCCCCGATATCAATGCTATAAACGTTTTCCCTGTGCCTGACGGTGACACAGGAACCAATATGTTGCTTACCATGAAGTCTGCTATGGAAGAGGCAAACCACAATCCGGACAACGATATCTCCTCAGTAGCCAAATCGATGGCCTACGGTGCTTTAATGGGAGCCCGGGGCAATTCAGGGATTATCCTGTCTCAATTCTGGCGTGGTTTAGCTAAGAAGCTAGAGAATAAGAGTCACTTCGATGGCGGAGATTTTGCCAAGGCACTGGCTCAAGCATCGCAAACCGCCTACGAGGGGATTATCAACCCTGTAGAGGGGACTATCCTGACGGTACTTAAAGATGCATCCGACGCTGCTGAGACAGCAGTTAAAAATGATGATACTTTGGTTTCGGTATTAGAAGCTGCAGTAAAATCGGCTGAGGATTCAGTAGCTCGGACACCTAGCTTACTGCCAGCATTAAAGGAGGCTGGGGTGGTAGATGCCGGTGGGCAAGGCTTGTATGTTTTGCTCGATGGCGCCCTCCATTTTCTTAAGGGGGAAGCAGCTAAGATACAATACTGGAAACCTCACATAGTGGCTGCTGAATCAGCATTGGCTCTTAAGACAGTTCAAATACCTACCGCGCTAGAAGTGCCTTATGGATATTGCACCAATTTTGTCCTGGAGGGGCAAAATCTTAACTTAAGCAAGATCAAAAAAGACCTGAAAAAGAAGGGGCAATCTTTAATCGTGACTGGTGATGATTCTTTGGTTAGAGTTCATATCCATAGCTTTGAGCCTGGTGAAATTCTCAACTATGCTTCACATTTGGGCAAATTGCATCAGATAGCTGTCAATAACATGGATGACCAATATCAAGAATTTATCAAGATGCAAAAGGAAAGAATGCCTACAGTGGATATCGCTATAGTAACAGTTGCCGCTGGAGATGGCTTTTTTGAGGTATTCAATAGCTTGGGTAGCACGATTATTGTTCCTGGGGGGCAAACAATGAATCCCAGCGTTCGTGAGTTATTGCAAGCTGTGGAATCAGCGCCCTCGGACAACGTTATTCTCTTGCCTAATAACAAGAACATCATCCCTACAGCTTGCCAAATTCAGTCTTTGACTTCAAAGAAGGTGAAGGTCATACCTACCAGGACTATCCCTCAAGGCATAGCAGCACTTCTTGCTTTGAATTATGACTCGGATCTGAAGGAAAATGCCCGGCTTATGGAAGAGGCAATAACTGAAGTAAAGACCATAGAAGTTACTAAAGCAGTGCACAAGACGCAGCTCAATGGCTTAAAAATAAAAAAGGGGCAACCTATTGCTATTCTAAATGATGAAGATTTGATAGCTAGTGCCGATAAAATGCCGGATGTTATTTTTGAAGCCCTGAGGAAAGTAGAAACCGAAAAGGTAAAAATAGCAACCATCTATTGTGGCGATGGGATCAAGATCACTGAAGCTGAGGAGATAGCCCACGAAATCCATAATAGATACCAGACCGAGGTCGAGGTGGTTCATGGTGGTCAACCACATTATGATTATATAATTTCACTGGAATAATTTGAGGGTCCCTTGAAAAAACTTTTTTTAGGAGGTAGAGAATGATGGTTAAGATAGTAACCGATAGCTGCTCTGGTATCAATCCCAAGTTAGCTGAAAAGCTTGGAATCACAGTAGTACCATTATTTGTTAATTTTGGCGATGAGACTTACCGCGATAGCATCGACTTAAGCACGGATGAATTCTACCAGAAGCTAGTACAAAGCAAGACTTCACCTACCACCTCAACTGTCACCCCTGAGTTTTTTGCCGAGTTTTTTAGCAAGTTAGCTGAAGAAACAAACGAAATTCTAACTATAACTCTTTCCAAATTTTATAGTGCAACTTATGAATCGGCACTTCAGGGCAAAGCCCTGGTTACCAAGGATTGCCACATCGAGGTTATCGATTCCCAGTTTATAGTAGGGGGACAGATGCTTTTGGTCATTTCAGCAGCTCAAATGGCTCAATCAGGAGCTGGTTTGGACCAAATTGTTGACTGGGTCAGGAAAGCGATTCCCAGAGTGCATGCACGTATGAGCTTCGACACCCTGGAATATCTAAGGAGAGGTGGACGTATAGGCAAGGCACAAGCTTTCCTGGGTAGTCTATTAAAGGTACATCCAGTTTTAGGGATAAAGGATGGGGAAACAGTTCCCATTGCTCGACCACGAAACCGAGCTCAGGCTATTGACTTCTTGGTAAACTTTGTCAAAGGTTTCAGTAATATAGAAGCCCTGGTTATCGAGGATGCTACTACTCCTGATGAACTGGAGATACTAGCAGAGCGCCTTAAGGATATAGTCCCTCCAGAGCGTTTCTATCGTTCCAAGATAGGCCCGGTAGTAGGAACCCATGTTGGTCCTCATGTCCTGGCCGTTTCAATCCTTGAAGCAGAATAGTTACCTATGGTAGATTTGCAAGTAGCACCGCTTCAGATATTGCTAGTAGATTCTTTAAATGACGAGCATTGATTCCTTAAGGAACGTTCTCGAGCTAGAGAGGCAGAAAGGTTATGCTGACAAAGCGGTAATTGGTGGCCTGGATAAGTATCTTTACAAACAGGCGGGACGAATCAGGCAAAGCCTTATACTGAGTTTGAACAGCGTGAAGACGAAGGAAGTGGTTCAACAAGTTTTAAGCGGTTTTAATGAACTAAACTTAGCTAACTCCAATTATGGTGCCTGTGGTGTGGAAGAGCGTAAGAGATGGATAGCAAACGTTTTTAGCTGGTTAGACAAGCTGGAGAAAGAAAAGAGCCCCAACTGCCATTCTGAATCCTCCATTTCTCGCCATTCTTCAGTCGCTGACCCTTCCTCTTCACTTCGTTCAGAGTCAGGGCTTCGGCCCAGGGTGACAGCGGTAACTAAACCACGCCGCCAACAGAAAAGCGAAGGATTAGATTCAACCATAACTACAATTAAGGGCATTACGCCCAGCATAGCTAAGAGATTTGCCAAGCTCAATGTAAGGACGGTGCGTGACTTGCTTTATTTTTTCCCCAGACGCTACGTTGACTACAGCCAGAGGAAGTTCATTGCTGAGCTTAAGGAAGATGAGGAACAAACTATCTTAGGCATAATATGGCAAGCTAGAGTAGCCACCTTCGGTAATCGGCAAGGCACAGAGGCAATTGTGGGTGATGAAACAGGAAACATCAGAGTGGTCTGGTTCAATCAACCTTACCTAGCTAAGAATTTCCCCACCAATGCGCGGGTCGTAATTAGCGGCACAGTTAGCTTATTTAAAGGACAAAAGGTATTTGCATCCCCCGAATGGGAATTACTTGAAGACAAAGAATTAATTCATACCGGCCGCCTGGTTCCAATTTATCCCCTTACCCAAGGCTTATACCCTCGACAGGTAAGGAGATGGACGAAAGGAGTTATTGATAGTTGGTCATGGCAACTAGATGATTTCCTACCTTTAGAAATAAGAAATCGTTGCCAGCTTTTGCATCTCCCTGAGGCAATTGCCCAAATCCACTACCCTGACGACCAAGTGACAGCAGAGAAGGCGAGGGAAAGGTTGGCCTTCGACGAGCTATTCTTGCTCCAATTAGGTGTACTAGCGAGGAAGAGAGATTGGCAGGAAAGCCAGCCAGGCAATGCCTTCAGCATATATCAAGAGGTTATAGATGGATTTTTACACTGTTTGCCTTTCACTTTAACCCAAGCCCAACAGCGAGTACTTCAAGAGATTTTAGCCGACCTTAAACAACCAAAAGCCATGTCACGCCTTCTTCAGGGAGAGGTAGGCAGCGGCAAAACTGTAATTGCTGCCCTGGCCCTATTAATGACCGCATCCAATAGCTATCAAGGAGCACTAATGGCACCCACTGAGTTGCTAGCTGAACAGCATTTCACCAACATCTGTGGCTATTTGTCTAAAGTCAGCACCCCAGAGGAGGACACAGGTAATATTAGACGTTATTCAGGATTTCTCTCAAGGCCGCTTACTATCGCTCTGCTCATTGGAAGCCTTAGCAGTAGTGAAAAGGAGAATTTACACCATCTTATTA
>JAIWBQ010000182.1:0-7185 GCA_048633745.1 bacterium | reverse complement strand
CTTACTGACAAGCCAGGAGCCGCCAGTTTTGCTCCGGGAACCTTATCGCTTATCCTCTTCTCCAGTTTTTTCGTCGCTTGTTCAAAGCTTTTCCCAATGTACGTGTCAAAAGCAGCAAGGAGTTTTCCCTCCAAGGGAAGCTTGCCAAGTTTGCCGATAAACTTCTTGATACCCCGGGTTGGCCCACCTATATGATTCGGCGAACCCAGCAAAATCGCGTCATAATCAGGGATCTTGCCGAGGTCAACCTCTTTGAGTTCACTGACGACTACTTCCGTTCCTTCAACTTCTCTCATACCTTCTGCGATTGTTTCCGCCACGAGTTTAGTGTTGCCATACTTTGATTCGTAAACAACGATAACCTTTGCCGACATACCTACACCTCCTTATTGTTGAGTTTTATTCCTCCCCAATAAATTTTTGTGCCGAAGAATACCAGAAAATACGGGGTCGAACAAGTTTGCTTCTTACTAATAAGATGTCGTCTCACTGCACGCATAAGCAGATTCCTATGGTAAAATAGCTTCAAAAGTCCTGTGTAGCTTCGCCACAGGGACTGCACGCAAGGCTTCGAGCGGGCTTGACAGGTCGGGATCAAATCTTTTATTGTGGCGCAGGCAGGCAAAAGGGCCGAGCACAGACTTAATAACAGTTGAATGGGCAATCCTATGGCAACCTCAGAAATCAAAGGTGAAAACTAGAAAAGGAGCAACGCAATGAAGGCACTAGTAGTAGGCGGGACAGGTTCTACAGGACCATGCATAATAAATGGGCTTCTAAAGAGGGGCTATGAGGTAACCATGCTTCATCGCGGGCTGCATGAAACTGAGCTTCCTCCGGAGGTGGAGCATCTCCACGCTGACCCCCACTGGATGGAAAATCTTAAGGAAGCTCTGGAGGGGAGGAGTTTTGATTTGGTGGTGTCGATTTACGGGAGATTGAGGCTTATAGCTGAGGCTATCAAGGGCCGAACTCCCCGGCTGATCTCAGCTGGAGGAGCACTTGCGGTATATAAAGGATGGTTGAGAGTTACCGAGCCCCATCCATGGTACCACATGGAAGAATCGCCGGTACCCGTGAAAGAGGATGACGATCTGGCAACAGCTCCGGGAGTTGATCACTTTTCTGAGCGGGTAAGAGAGACAGAGCGAGTGGTAATGCAAGCTCACCAAGAGGGTCATTATAACGCCACCCATTTTCGCTATCCTATAGTTTATGGCCCTCGTCATATTGGCCCTCCAGAGTGGTGCATTATACGGCGGATACGGGATGGAAGAAGGCAACTCATTGTCCCTGGTGGAGGAATGACCTTGCTGTCCAAAGGATTTGCGGAGAATATAGCCCATGGCATAATGCTGGCCGTTGATAATCCCACGGCATCTGCAGGGCAGATATACAACATATGTGACGAAAGAATACTCAGCAACCGCGAGTGGATAAGACTTGTTGCTCAAGTGATGAACCACGAGTTCGAATTCATAGAAATACCTTTCGACGTTCTTCCCACCGGCTTTCACGTTGCTCCTACCCAGACCTTGTTCCCGTATCATCGGGTAATGGATATCACCAAGATAAAACAACAGCTCGGATACCAGGATGTAGTACCTGCGGAGAGCGCCATAGAGCTGACGGTGAAGTGGTATCTGGAGAATCCGCTACCACCTGGTGGAGAGCTGGAGAAGAACCTAGGTGACCCCTTTGACTACGCCATGGAGGACCGATTCATTCAGATATATAGCACAGCCAGGGAACAACTTCGGCAGCAACTTCAGCAAGAGCCAGGTACTGAGCCTGTATGGAGACACCCCTACGCACATCCCCAGAAGCGCGGTGACCTGAAATAATTGCCTGCACTTGCCCTCATTCCTGCGCTTTATTCTAATGTCTCACAATTATAGCGAAGCCAGTTTTATGGTAGTGGGGCAGGTTTCAGTTTTGGGATTGCTTCGGCGAGTTCCTTCGCGGAGCTTGTTTTGAGTGAGATTCTTCGGTCGCTCCTCTCCCTCACAATGAATGACAGAGCGCGAAGGGCTCGAGGCAGGCCTCGGAGCTACCAAACGCCTAGACTCACTTCCGGCATAAATTTGGTAGGTTTGTCCTCCAAGAATATGCTTCTGACGAAGCTTTAATCGATGAGGTGGCTAGCTGATTTTTCACCCTCGCCTACCCTCTCCCGTCAAGATTATCGCGCTTAAATCAGACCATTAAAATGCATTAATATCGGTGCCAATAACAACGAGATTATCGACATCAGCTTGAGCATTATGTTGAGAGATGGCCCCGAGGTATCTTTCATAGGATCACCAGCCGTGTCTCCTACTACTGCTGCCTTGTGAGCATCTGAGCCTTTACCTCCAAAGTGCCCCGCCTCGACCCATTTCTTAGCATTATCCCAGGAGCCACCGGCGTTGTTCAGAGTGATAGCCAGAATAAAACCAGTAGCAATGGCGCCAATAAGAAAACCAGCAAGAGCGTACTTACCCAGGATTAGTCCCACAAGTATAGGAGCAATTATCGCCATCAGTGAAGGAGCCAGCATCTGCCTTAAAGCCGCTTTAGTGCAAATATCCACGCACTTACCATATTCTGGCTTGGCTGTTCCCTCCCTTAAGCCTTTTATTTCATGCCACTGACGGCGAACTTCGGCAACAATAAGCTCTGTAGTTACACCCACAGAATTCATAGTCATAGCGATGAAAACAGCAGGCATGAGAGCGCCTATAAATATGCCCACAATAATGGGAGCGCTGAGTATGCTTAGTCTTGGGTCCATTATCAGCGCACCTGTAGAGGAGACTTGTACTATTCCTGTGGCTAAACTGTAAGACAGAAGCAATGCCAGCGATGTCAAGGCAGCGGCACCAATAGCGAATCCTTTACCCGTAGCTGCTGTTGTATTGCCTAGAGAATCCAGGGCATCAGTTCGCTCGCGTACTTCAGGATCAAGCCCTGCCATGGTAGCAATGCCCCCTGCATTATCAGCTACAGGCCCATAGGCATCAGTAGCCAGGGTTATGCCTAAGGTGGACAGCATGCCCACACCAGCTATGGCTACACCATAAACGCCAGCGAAGTGATTCGCTACAAGAATAGCTACGGCTATCAAGATAACTGGTGGTAGAGTGCTCATCATGCCATTGGCAAAGCCACGAACTATGGTGGCACCAGCTCCTGTAGCAGAAGCTTCCGCAATTCGTAGCGTGGGCTTGAAGGCATAGGAGGTATAATAGTTTGTGCTTTCTCCCATAAGTACACCAGCTATAAGCCCGGCGAGGACTGCCCAGAAAATCCCCAGGCTAGCACCTAAGAAATGAATTATGAGGAAGGCGAATACCGCTGTTAATACTGCGGCTGCAGTTGTGCCCCTGCGGAGTGCCCCTAAGAGAGCACTCATCTCTGGCTTTTCACCCACCCTGACAAGGAAGCAGCCAATCATTGAGGCTACTATGCCTCCAGCAGCAATTAGCATGGGAAGATACCAAGCAATTTGATTATTGAAAACCAGATCAAGGGCTATGGCAACCGAACATAGCGTTATGGTAGCGATAATAGATTCAATATAAGACTCAAAGAGGTCGGCGCCCATGCCAGCTACATCACCAACATTATCGCCCACAAAGTCAGCTATCACTGCAGCATTCCTGGGATCATCTTCCGGTATCCCTGCTTCCACTTTACCTACCAAGTCAGCCCCAGAATCAGCCCCTTTAGTAAAAATGCCTCCGCCTACCCTGGCAAAAAGAGCTACACCTGAGGCCCCGAAACCGTAGGCAGGAAGTATCTTAAGGAATTCCCCCGTGGGGAGGCTGTGGAAGGCAAAATAAAGGATGGCTAATCCTATGATGCCAATGCTGACTACAGTCATTCCCATCACTGCCCCTCCCCTGAAAGAAACTCGCAACCCTTGGTTTAAGCTTTTTTGTGCCGCTGCAGTGGTCCTTCCATTAGACCTGATGGCCATATTCATGCCGGCATAGCCAGCACCCATAGAGCATAAGGCACCAAAGATGAAAGCCACTGCCACTCTCCAGCCTAGAACAGGAACAAACGCTAAGATAATGGTTACCACAACCACGAAAATAAACAATGTGCGATATTCTCTACCAATAAAAGCCAATGCCCCTTCCTTGATGGCATCAGAAGCCTCTTTGATCAGCCCAGAGCCTTCATCCTGTCTCAAGACATAGCGCACAAAGTAGGCAACCAAAAGCGCAGCCAAGATTCCACATATAACAGCTATCCAGATTAAGTCCATATTGCTCTCCTTCCTACATAAGCATAAAAACAAGGACACTTAGATTTGGTCCAAGCATCCCTACTTTCGCCTCTGGTATGAGATAATCCATTCAAAGGTGTAAGTTTAATATAAACAGCCCTATCCGTCAATATAACTGATTACACAACTTCTGGGAAAACTACTGATTATCCCTTATAATAGTAATTAATAACATTAACACTAATAAATAATAGTAATAGTAGTAATAATAGTAATAATAATATAAGGAGGCTTCACTTATGAGTGATAAAGGCAACAAGAGTTTGGAGAAGCTGGAGGAGATGCAGCGCAGACGGGAGCACATATTGCAGATGGGGGGTCCAAAGGCGATTGAAGAGCGCCATAAGAAGGGGCAGATGTCGGCGAGGGAAAGGATAGATTACTTCTTCGACCCCGGTACTTTCACCGAAATAGGGCTATTTGTTAAACATAGAGCCACTGCGTTTGGCATGGATCAGCGGGAGGTGCCTGCTGAAGGAGTTATCACCGGTTTCGGCAAGGTGGACAACAGATATGTTGTCGTTGCTGCCGAGGACTTTACTGCCATGGCTGGTAGCTATGGTGAATATCACGGCAGGAAATTCGTCCGAGCTATTGAATTTGCCAAAGAGCAAGGGTGGCCATTTGTAGGCATGAATGACTCTGGAGGAGCTCGGCTTCAAGAAGGAACGGATTGTCTGGAAGCCTACGGTTGGTTATTCAAGTCTCAGATACTGGCTTCAGGCATCATCCCTCAAATAGCTCTGCTCATGGGTCCTTGCTTAGGGGGACAAGCTTACCATCCTATAATGCAGGATTTCCTCATCCAAACTAAGCATACAGGCTTTATGGGAATAGCTGGGCCTGCTTTCGTTAAAACACAAACTGGGGAGGAAATCGGCCTTGAGGAGCTTTCGGGATACAAAGCCCACGCCATCAAATCAGGGCAGACACATATGGTAGCTGAGGATGATAAAGATGCCTTGGATAAGGCGAAGAAACTTCTGTCTTTTTTGCCCTCTAATAATAAGGAGAAGCCACCCCGTATTGGGTCAAACGACGACTCTGAGAGGATAATTCCCGATTTGGATACTCTGGTTCCCGACGAGCAATATCTACCATTTGATATGTATCAGCTAATCAAAAGACTAGTGGATGGCGGACATTTCTTTGAGACGATGGGGCTTTATGCTAGAAATATGATAACAGGTTTTGCTCGGTTCAATGGGCGCCCGGTAGGGCTGGTGGCTAACCAGCCGATGTGGATGGGAGGAGCCTTAGATATTGATGCCTCAGATAAAGGAGCCAGGTTCATAAGATTTTGCGACCTATTCAATATTCCTCTGGTTAGTCTTCAAGATTGCCCCGGCTTTATAATAGGTTCTCAACAGGATTGGCAAGGCATCCTGCGGCACGGAGCCAAGTTACTTTATGCCTGGGCTGATGCTACTGTGCCATTGATTTCAATTATGGTGAGGAAAGCCTATGCTGGGGCTCATTACGGGATGCTGGATAAATCTATCGGCGCTGATTTCGTTTTTGCCTGGCCTATTGCCCGCGTCACCATCGTTGGCGCTGAGACCGCAGCTAGCGTCATCTTTGCCAAGGAGATAAGAGAAGCGGAAAACCCTGAGGGGCTGAGAGCAAAAAAGATAAGCGAATTCAGGGAACTTTATGAGAACCCCTATCGGGCCGCAGAGCGAGGCTATGTTGATGACATAATCGTGCCTCATGATACCAGGAAATTCATAATTAGGGCGTTGGATGTCCTGGAAAACAAAAGTGTGCTCAGGCCATGGAGAAAATACTCCAACATAAATCTTTAAGGCTGCTTAATTGTCACCCTGAGCCTTTAGCCCTGAGTCGTAGCGATAGGAAGGAACTGAGCGCAGCGAAGAATGACAGGGACTGAAGGGCGCAGAATGACAGTCAAATAAGTCTGGAGAAAGGAGGAAACTATGGATTTTGGTTTTACTGAGGAACAAAAGAAATTTAGACAGGAGGTTCGTGACTTCTTAGAGGAAGAAATAAGGAAAGGATACTGGGAGCCTACTGCTGACTCCTGGATACAGAGTTTTAATCTTGAGTTTACTAAAAAGGTAGCACAGAAGGGCTGGATTGGATTGACCTGGCCTAAGGAGTATGGTGGACAGGGACGCAGCTATATGGACCGACTTATCCTTACCGAAGAGATGTTAAGATACGGGGCGCCAGCAGCTTGCCATTGGTTTACTGACCGACAGGTAGGAGGCTCTATCCTTACCTTTGGAACAGAGGAATTGCAGAGAGAGTTTCTGCCCCAGATTGTAAAAGGAGAGATTTATTTCGGGATAGGAATGAGCGAGCCAGAGGCTGGGTCTGACTTGGCATCACTTCAAACCAGGGCGAGTGAGGATGGTGGTGATTATATAATTAACGGTCAAAAAACGTGGACTAGCTGCGCCCATTTTTCCCACTACTTTTACATAATGGCCAGAACAGATCCCGAGGCACCAAAGCATAGAGGCATTAGTGAATTTATTATTGATGCAACTTCGCCTGGGATCACTAGTATTCCCATGATAGATATTACTGGCACTGAAGCCTGGAACGATGTCTTTTTTGACAACGTACGTGTCCCTAAAAGATATCTCATCGGGGAGAAAAACCGCGGCTTCTATCAGCTCCTGCACCAACTTGATTATGAAAGGAGCGGGATGGAACGACTTATGGGCAACTATGCTCTCTTTGAAGCCATCATTCAATTTAGCAGGGAAAACAAATTATCTCAGGATACTTTAATTCGCCATAAGCTGGCGCAGCGTCAAATTGAATTTGAAATCGGGCGTCTACTTGTCTATAGGGTGGCTGTGGTTATGGATGAGGGCCGAGCACCTAACTGGGAATCCACCATGTCCAAGGCATATTGCACCGATTTTGAGAAACGCTTG
>JAIWBQ010000181.1:0-3615 GCA_048633745.1 bacterium | reverse complement strand
CTTCTATTAGTATGCTACTAGCCGCTTACCTTTGACGAAGCATATTTAGACCTTGCAACTGTAAACCCCGAACCGAGACACGAGTACCTGAGAATTTGAACCCAGGGACGATTTTGCTGTGGTCCATATAAAGCCGGCAACCCAGCTTCAAGCCAGGTTTCAAAATCGTCCAACTCATCCCCCTTTTCTTCATCCTGTTCGCTACTAATCTGTCTACCCTGCCTTCGATCGCTCCTAAGCCTCTGAGATCATCTCCATTCACCTCCAGTCGATAGTCCCTTAAACCATAGCTGTTTTCCATTTTTCTTTCGCTCTGTCGTTATCTACCTTCTCTTGGACTTGAATTAATAGCCTATCCACTTTATCGATCTCGCCTACAATACATGCTTGATATATCTCAGCCACAAGGTGAAGCGCCCGCTTCAGGTGAGATAGGTCATACTCCTTAGCCAAAATGAGGGAGAGACCCTCCCAAAATCTGTCACCTCTTATGATGTCACTATGAACTGTCTTGTCCTTAAGACGGTAGCGGTGTTTACTCACCTTTTGCCATCCCTCATACGCGATGCCAGCTTTTACTTCAGCTCGTCTTGTATCTTCCCTCTGCAGGGCAATGCCTGTCCCATCAGCTTCAACAAAGAGACAGGGGACTACCTTACCCTCACTTTCCGGGATGACACCAGCTTCAAAAACCTCTTCTATCTCCTTTTCCTCTGCTTCAAGGTAGGGATTGGTAACTTTACCAACAAGGCATATGCTTTCCATTGAGAGGCCTCCTTAATCTGAAGATTAGCTTGCTTGAAGCCATCCAGAATTCTGCGAGGGCTCTCAGCTCTTATCAATCCCCCAGCTACCCAAAATTTACAGGACATTCCTTTTATACTTGGTTGACAACTTATTCCCTCTTCTATTAGTATGCTACTAGCCGCTTACCTTTGACGAAGCATATTTAGACCTTGCAACTGTAAACCCCGAACCGAGACACGAGTACCTGAGAATTTTTATGAAAAGGATGTGAGGCGTCATAATGCTTAAAGGGAAGATTGATAAAGGTATTGTCCTAGCTGCTGGTGATGGTGGCCGTTTAGGACATCTAACCATCACCTGTCCCAAGGTTCTGTTGCCTGTGAATGAGGAGGCTCCACTAATTAGTTATCCCATTGAGGCATTAGCTGCTGTCGGCATTAGTGATATTGCGATTGTGGTTGGGTACTTGGGAGATAAGGTCATAGAAGTACTAGGCGATGGCAATGACTTTGGTGTGAGGTTGCAATATATCGACAACTCCGATTATCTTGGAGGCAATGCCGTCTCAGTATATAAGGCTAGAGAGTGGGTGCAAGGAGACCCAATTGTTCTTTGCATGGGAGACCACTTAATTGATGGGGAGATATTAAAGCGCCTTCTGGGCAGGCAGGCCTTCAATGAAACGCTTTGTATTGATTATGCGCCGGTTCACCACCATGAGCTGGCTGAGGCAACCAAGGTCGCTGTTGATGGCGCTGGTTGTATTAAGGACATTGGCAAGGATCTTGCTTACTGGGATGCTCTCGATACCGGAGTCTTTCTGTTGACAGAGAACTTCTTTCAGGCTCTAACCGAGCTTGTTCAGCACCGTGGCACCGACGTTGAAATCAGTGATGTTATCCGCTTCCTAGTCAGCCGGGGACATCGTTTTGATACCTGCGATGTTAGCGGCTGCTTCTGGGCAGATATAGATACTAAGGAAGATTTAGACCTGATAAGGGGATAGGGATGGGGGCTGTGTATGATGGCTACATTTCCAAGCACATTAACAGGAAGATATCAGAGCCAATGGCACGGCTATTGGCAAAGACAAAAGTAACGCCTAATCAGACGACCTGGGCGGCATTCGGCATCGCACTGCTGTCTTTTGTTAGCTTCATTCTTGGCCACAATATAATAGCCGGCATTTTGGTCCAGCTATCATCTATCGTTGACGGTGTGGATGGTAGCCTAGCTCGGCTCAAAGGCATGACCTCAGAGTTTGGCGGCTTCCTAGACTCTATGCTTGACCGGTATGCTGACATCTTGATAGTGCTGGGGCTTACCTTATGGTCTTTGGCCCATGAAACATATTCTGGTATTTGGCTAGCCGGCTTCTTAGCTATCAGTGGTATCATCTGCGTTAGCTATACCAGGGCTCGCATTGGTCCAAATCATCGCCATCTCTTCGATAAAGGACTTAAATCTCTAGCCTCACGTGATATAAGACTCTTCCTGATAATGCTCGGAGCGGTCATCGGGCAAGCCTATTTCTGTCTTATCGTCATAGCCATTTTGACCAACCTGGTGGTTTTCTACAGGCTTATTTATATGTATAGATACCTCGGGCAAAAAGCCAACCAATCCGGGCCTACTTCTCAAAGTGGTGAAGCTCCATAAAAACGTCACCAACCTCACTTTTATATTGGGGTATATTAGGGATGAGCAATGATTATCCAATGTGATTTTGATGGCACCATCACCAGAAATAACCTTAGTGTTCTGCTCAGAGAAAAATATGCCCACGGTGACTGGCATAAGATTGATGCAGACTATCTTCATGGCCGTCTAACCGTTGAGCAGAGCAATAAACTGCAGTTCGCACGCATTAAAGAGTCCAAAGAGAAGCTCCAAGAATTCGTTCGCCAGCATATTGAGGTAATGCCGGGCTTTCCGGAGTTTGTTAGGTACTGCAGGGAGAGTGCTATTCCATTTGTCATCGTTAGTAGTGGGCTGGATTTTTACATTGAAACTGTATTGGCCCAGATTGGTATGCCGGATTTGGAATTGCACTGCGGTCAAACCTCCTTCGGCAAGGATGGCATTGCCGTTTCTTACACCAACCCTGAGGGTAGTATTATCGACATGGGCTTCAAGAGGAAGTATTTGAGCTGGCTTAAAAAACGGGGCGAGAATATCATCTACATAGGGGACGGGCTCTCAGACTTGGAGGCAGCACATCATGCTGACCATGTATTTGCCACGGGGCATCTACTGAGATTGCTCAGGGCCGAATCAGTTGACTACAGCATTTTTTCTGACTTTTACGCTTTATTGCACCAGGTTCGCCTTCTTCGATAATTCAATGCTATGCCTACCAGTTGTACCCACCCCCACACCGTTTACGATGGACTCTTGGGAAAATCGAGGTCAGGCAGAAATTTGTTATTTGCCAATCCCTATATGTGCAGTCTCGAAAAGCCTGCTTCACCCGCTGGGTTCCAGCTTGAACTCCCACTGGCAGGCAATGTCATCTGGACTTTTTCGCGGAGGCAGCTTCAGAGGCGTCACCTTCATATTGGGATTAGTCCAGTGGGCAGTATTGGTGAAGGTGGGGGGCTCCACCTCATGACACAGGGGGTAGTCAAACCCCTTTCCTTCCTTCTCGTAGAACTCCAGCCCACGGCACCTTTTCACGGTGAAAACGCCGTGATTGGAATTCTTGAGGTCCCATTCGATATCGAACAATCCCAGGGGGAATCCCGGATCCACCTGCAAGCGTTTGAAGCAGGCTTCTACATCGTCGCCCTCGATATCCAGACCCTTCGAGACGAAGCGCGCTACCATTGGCCCTGTGATCATCCACTGAGCGATGTCACACTCTATGGC
>JAIWBQ010000180.1:0-4033 GCA_048633745.1 bacterium | reverse complement strand
CCGCCAACAAGGGGGACATCCTCGATTCTGATATCTTCAAACCAGCGAATGTATTGGGGGTCTTGTTTCATGTTATTTTCCTCCCTATCTGAAAGTCAAGATGAAAACTTATTGTACGCCCAGGTTCCTTATTCTACCATACAGGCACCTTGGCAACTCTATCCACAGTGGCCCTTAACTCATCCAGATATGAGCCTCTTATATCGTAATCTTTAAATACGTCTCACATTTGCTCTATCACCTTGTCACTTTTCCACACAAATCAGTATAGAGCTGTTATCAGGAACCGCGTAGAATCTCGCAAGAGCGGATGCACTCTAGGGCTAAGGCTATACTATTGGCGAGGTGACGATTGTGGACTGCCTGGCAGTACGTCCTGAGCTTGCTATTGGTCGGTGGACGGGCATACGTGCCTTCTGGCTAACCAAGACTAAGGCTGGGTATTACATCCAGGGCATAATCGCTTATCTTGCCAGTTTGAAAATGGTAATAGCCACAAGCAGCCACCATAGCAGCGTTATCGGTGCACAGGTGGGGAGGAGGAACAAGAACAGGGACTGGCGAGGAGTTAAGAAAATGCTCTGTTAATAGCCTATTCGCTGCCACACCACCGCTAAGCACAATTTGTCTCACTTGCAATTGTTTTGCTGCCTCGATTGTTTTGGTGACCAGAACATCGACTATGGCTAACTGGAAGCTTGCTGCGACGTCAGCTACTGAAATCTCTCCCTTTTGAACAAGATGCCACAGAGCTGTTTTCACGCCACTGAAGCTAAAGTCATGGCTATTCTTGAGCCAAGCTCGGGGAAGAGATAAGCAAGGAGTCCCAGAGCCAGCCGCTTGTTCAATAGCTGGACCTCCAGGATAGCCCAGGCCCAAGATTCGGGCTGCTTTGTCAAAGGCTTCGCCAGCGGCGTCATCGCGGGTCCGTCCTAGTTTTTCAAATTGTCCATGCCCCGTCATCAATACTAAATCGCTATGCCCACCGGAGACAATAAGGCAAAGGCAAGGGAACTTCACACTGTCCTCTTTAGCTAATGGAAGGGGAGAGGCTAGCCAATTAGCATAAATATGTGCCTCAAGATGATTAACCCCAGTGATAGGCAGCTGCTGGGCTAAGGCAATTGCTTTAGCTATATTAACTCCTACCAATAATGATCCTGCCAGGCCTGGTCCAAAGGTGACGGCAATGCCGTCTATTTCTTGCCAACTGACATTGGCTTCAACCATTGCCTTATCTACAACAGGGATGATAGTCAGGAGGTGCTGTCTTGAAGCAACCTCAGGGACGACGCCACCATAGCGGGCATGGATTTCTATTTGTGAAGCCACGATATTGGAGATAATTCTGCTGCCGTTTTCAACTACGGCGGCGGCTGTTTCATCACAGGAAGTTTCGATACCCAGAATTTTCATATTTTGTAGATCTTTCACTTCGCTCACGAGTTTCAGCTTTATATCAAATCTCTCAAGAATGGTTTAAGAAAATAATGTGCTAATGATAATAATACAGCACTCGTTGCCACCGCAATTATTGTGCTCGCATTGGTGCTTGTTACGCTGAAGAGCAGGCCATGCTCTGCAGTATTTCTTCCAGCGCCTCTGTCCATTTTATTGTTGGGTGCTTGGTATATAACCTTAATTGCGTAGCGCCTTTCTTGATTGCCCCATCATATTTCTTGTTCAGAGACAAGCTGCTTATTTTTTGGGGTTTTATTACAATTTGCCTTCCCTGTGTAGAGATGGAGCTTACCTCGGCTTTGGTAGCTAAGACCTTAGCCTTTACTGCATAAAGCAGATTTTCCACAGGCTGTGGTAAAGCGCCAAATCTATCTCTAAGCTCTCGAGCTATGTCTTCTATTTCCTCCATAAGCTCTATGGTTGCCAGTCTGCGGTAAAAAGACAAGCGGGTGCTTAGATTTGGCACGTATTCCTCTGGTATATAGGTAGTTAGTGGTAGGGATATGCTAGGAGTGAACTTAGGTTTCTTTTTTCTGGTCTCACCCAGTTGTTTTGCTTTGAGTTCCTCTACCGCCTCAGCCAGCAATTGACAATAAAGGTCAAAGCCTAGCTCGGCTATATGCCCACTCTGTTTGACGCCGAGAAGATTTCCTGCCCCACGAATCTCCAGATCTTTCATAGCAATGCCAAATCCAGCGCCTAATTCTGTAGCTTCCAGGATAGTTCTAAGCCTCTTATGAGCTTGGGGTGTCAGTTGCTTACCTTTGTCAGATAGGAAATAGGCGTAAGCCTGGTTAATGCCACGCCCTACTCTGCCCCTGAGCTGGTAAAGCTGAGCTAAACCAAATTTGTCAGCCTGATCTATAATCAGTGTGTTAACATTGGGCATATCCAAGCCCAACTGGATAATAGTGGTGGTGACTAAGACATCATGGTTGCCGGCGATAAACTCTGTCATCACTTTTTCCAGCTCTTCCTCAGGCATTTGCCCATGGGCTATGGCTATTCTCGCTTGGGGCACCAAAGCTTGTAACTTGCTTGCCGCTAAAGCAATGCTCTGAACCCGATTGTGAACAAAAAAGGCCTGACCATTTCTCTCTAACTCGCGCAATACCGCCTGTCTGACTGAGCTGTCATCATAGACACCGACGTAGGTCTTGATAGCCAGGCGTTCTTCAGGAGGTGTTTCCATGGTGCTCATATCCCTGATCCCGGTTAAAGACATGTGAAGGGTGCGTGGAATGGGGGTGGCGCTAAGGGCAATGCTGTCCACCTCCCTTCTCATTTGCTTAAGTTTTTCCTTTTGCACCACGCCAAATTGTTGTTCTTCATCAATTATCACCAATCCCAGGTCTTTGGATGCGATGTCTTTCTGCAATAACCGGTGAGTGCCAATGCATATATCTACAGTGCCATTGCCCAAGCCGTCGAGTATTTCTCGTTCTTTTTGTGGAGAACGAAAGCGGCTCAACATTTCTATCTTCAAGGGGAAAGCCTGCAGCCTTTCGCTGAAGGTGGTGAAGTGTTGCTGAGCTAGCACCGTGGTAGGGGCCAGTATAGCCACTTGTTTATTATCCATGACTGCTTTAAAGGCGGCGCGCAGAGCTACCTCGGTTTTGCCGTAGCCCACATCCCCGCAGATGAGCCGATCCATCGGCTTGGACTTTTCCATGTCCTCCTTGACAGCCACGATAGCTTCAATTTGGTCTGGTGTCTCCATGTAGGGGAATGATGCCTCCATCTCTTGTTGCCACAGAGTGTCGGGAGAGAAAGCAAAGCCTTGGGTTACCTCCCTGGCAGCGTAAAGGTCAAGTAGCTCCTGAGCGATATCCGCTACCGACTCTTCAACCCTTCTCTTTGTTCTTTGCCATTCTGGGGTTCCCAGTCGGCTCAGTGTCGGAGCTTGATCGCTGGCACCAATATACTGGCTAACACGTTCTATTTGGTCGGTAGGAACATAAAGCTTATCACCAGCCGCATATTCTAGAACGAGGTATTCCTGCTCACCTCCATCGGCGGACATCTTGGTTAGACCACTAAATCTACCGATGCCATATTGAACATGGACTACACAGTCCCCTGGCCTTAGCTGGGGAAGAAACAAGCTACTGCGTGCTGGTATTCTTTTGCTCGGGCGCGCATGTTTCACAAAGCCAAAGAGTTCGGCATCAGTGATAAGGTTTAACCTGCCATCCAGTACCCAGCCCCCAGCCAGTGAGCCCTGAAGCACGGTGATTGAACCGGATGGGGGTACTTGTTCTATCTGCGATGTGGCAGGGGTGTGGATACCTTGTTCTTGGAGAAGCTCAGCCAAACGATTTGCTTGTTGGCTGACTATGAGCAGGCGTTGTCTTTGTTCCATCATTTGTTTGGCTATTTTGAGGAAATTCTCTAATCTGCCTCCATAGCTTTTGGTGGAGCTGAAGGGCAAGACCTGCTCATTACTGACAGCTGACAACTGACAGCTATCAGTTTTCAGTAATGTCAGACGGTGGCTTGTCTTTATTTTGGGCAGCAGTTCTTCCCAGGCAAAGTAGGGAGGGGGGAAGCCTTGAGGTAATTTACCCTGTTC
>JAIWBQ010000179.1:0-5990 GCA_048633745.1 bacterium | reverse complement strand
TTGTCCGAAAATTCCTCGGAGGGTAATATCGGCGCATTTTTTCCAACTGCCCTAACTTCTCCAGTCGCTTATAAATCAGGACCCAGGCGCAGTCCCTATCCTTGTTCACCTCGCACTTCCCATTTTTGCTGCCTGCACAGGGACCATTGAGTATTCCCTTAACGCACCTAGTGATGGGACAAATGCCACCAGTTTCATCCAGTCTACATTCGCCACAAGCAGCACATCGCTCATCCCAAACACCCCACTCCTTAGACGCACCCATAAAAGACGTGTCGACGCCGGGTAGAGCAGGTACAGCTGGGAAACGCTCCGCTATCACCTGCACACCAATGCCACAACCTAGCGAGAGAATGGCATCCACCTCCCCGACCCTATCCTCGAGCATGTCCAGAAACTCAAAATCACACTGCCGCTTCACTGTGTATTCCAAAAAACTATGAGCCTCATTTCCACCTCTAGCCTGGGCCACCTTCAATGCACTGCGAAGCAAGGAGACCTCTCTTTCCCCACCAGCACCACACACCGTCATACAGGTGCCACAGCCAAGGATTAACACCTTCTCGTAAGGAGCAATCAGGCGTCTTATTTCCTCTAAAGGTTTTTGCTCTGCAACTATCAAGTCTTCACCTCCTGCTTTATTGCTGAAGCCAAGTAGAATTCTCCTATTCGCTCAGTGAACTTATCTAACGCCTTGGCAGGATCCTCTCCATCAGCATATAAGTTAAAGGCTTGCAGGCGTTGTGGTTCAAGACCGATCTGAGCTAACACCTTCCTGGCTTTTCCCATCCGCTGTAACGCCCAGAAGGCAGTATCTTCCCTGGCACACTGTTCTTGCCCACATCCAGCAATAAAAACGCCTTCAGCACCCGCCTCAAAGGCATGCAATATGTGCTCAGCTTCTATCTTGGCTACACACAGGACAGGCACTATCCAAATGCCAGCTTTAGCCCCCCTCCATAAGCTCGCCAGGGCGCCAGTGCCGTAAAGCCCGTATTGACAAGAGAAGCCAATAATCAAGGGCTTCGACTTCGCCTGTGCCGCAGACTTAAGGACATGATCTAACTCCTCATCTATCTGCCGGCGATCCTGCGGCTTGCGCAAAACTATAGCCCTAGCAGGGCATTCAGCGACGCATATGCCGCAGGCTTGACACTGATCAGCAGGTATCTGGATAGTGCCGCTGTCGTCCAGGTAGGGCACATGATAAGGACAAACCCGTAAACAGCTGAGACAAGTAGCGCATTTATCTTGAAACAAGATCTCAGCACCCATGCCACAGCGCAAGCACCTCCTTGCTTCGTTGATAGCACTTTCCCAGTTATAAACAAGCTCCACGAGCTCGAACTCTTTGACCCTCGCTTCGGGAGAAACGGTTAGCGGCTCAAAGCGGGTAAGCTTCCTTATCATCTCTACAGTTTTGGGGAGAAGCTCGCCTGCCAGGGTTTCCTTCTCATCTTTGCTAACTAAGGGATATCTATGCTGGAGGTAGTCGTCGATGCGGGAAGCTGCTTCCCTGCCAGTTGCTAATGCCTGAACTACGGATGCTGGTCCGGTGATGGCATCGCCCCCAGCGAAAACTCCCACCTGATTGGTGGTGAGAGTGATGGGATCAACTTGAATAGTGCTGCCTCTGCCAATGCGGAGACGGAAATCACCGGGAATTTGTGGCGCTTGGCCAATAGCAGTAATCAAGGTGTCAATCCCCATATTGAATTCGCTGCCCTGGATGGGTATTGGCCGGCGCCTGCCACCGGCATCCGGCTCACCGAGCTCCATACGCATGCAGGTTAGTCCCAACTGTCTATCCCCTCTTTCTATCTTAGTTGGTGTTGCCAAGAATAGAATTTCTACTCCCTCCTCTATTGCTTGCTCTATTTCTGCAGGGTCTGCTGGCATTTCTTCCCGACTGCGGCGGTAGAGTATTTTTACCTCCCTTGCGCCCAATCGGAGTGACGCGCGGGCGGCATCAATCGCTACATTGCCACCCCCCACCACAGCAACCCTTTCACCAATAGATGGTTTAAGCCCCAGGTTCACCTCACGGAGGAAGGTTGCCCCATCAACCACCCCAGGACTGTCCTCCCCTACTATTCCCAATCTAAGACCTTGATGAGCACCCACGGTTACGAAGACAGCTTTGTAGCCCATATCAAACAGCAAATCCAGAGATACTACCTGCGTATTTGTCCTGATTTCAACCCCCATCTGGATCAGCCTTTGAATCTCAGTATCGAGCACCTCCCCCGGGAGGCGATATTTGGGAATACCCACCCGCAACATCCCCCCGGGCTCTGAGTAGGCCTCAAAGATGGTTACGGGATAGCCCAACCTTCTCAGGTAGTAGGCAGCAGACAATCCTGCTGGACCAGATCCCACTATGGCTGTCCTCTCCTCGTGTCTCGTCTCAGCTTCCAGTTGGATCATTCTATCGCCGCCGAATTCCACGGCGAACCTCTTCAGCGCCCTGATGGCAACGGGATTATCCACCTGCCCACGCCGACAAGCATCTTCGCAAGGATGGATGCACACATGGGCACAGATGGAGGGAAAGGGATTGCCATCCCTTATGACCTGCAATGCTTCCATCACCCGCCCTTGGGCAATCAAATCAACGTATTCTCGAATCTCCATATGCAAGGGACAAGCAGCTTGGCAAGGAGGCATGAGCGTATGGTCAAAAGAGGTTTTCTTAACACCACCGCTGTGGTCACTTTTAAAGGCATCGATACCCGCTGAATACATTGCTTTCCCCCCGGATGAACATAGCTCCGCTTCTTTACTATTCAGCTATATGGTAGTTCGCCTTGGGGTGAAACAAAAGAGGGGTTCCCCTTAAAATATATGGTTTTAAGTCCTGAATTCTGTTGAATTAAACCCTGTTTATGGAGGCAAAAACCCTGGTTAGGCGGCGTTGAAAAGGTTAGCTTTGCTTATATTATCAGATAGTTATGATGCCCTTACGTATGGCATACTTGACGAGGTCAGCCTTATTGTGGATGTCCAGTTTAGCCATTAAATTGGTTTTGTGTCCCTCCACCGTTTTCGTGCTGACTACTAATAAATCTGCTATTTCCTTGATAGTATACCCCTCGGCAACCAGCTTGAGTACCTCTCTTTCTCTGCCTGTCAGTTGGCGGTAAGGATCTCCTTTTTCTCGCCCAGGAGTTCCTCGCTGATAATCCTCAACGAAAGCCTTTGCTACAACAGGAGAAAGGAAGGACTCGCCCTGGTGGACAGCCCTTATGCCCGAAGTAAGCTCTGAAGATGCCGCTGCCTTGCTTATAAAGCCTTGGGCTCCTGCCTCGATAACGGGGAAAATATACTCCTTCTCAGCATATTGGGTTAGCACCAGCACCTTTGTTTTTGAGAATTCCTTGCGTATTCTACGTGTCGCTTCCAGCCCATCCATAATAGGCATGGCTATATCCATAAGCACCACATCCGGGGCAAGCTGTCTTACCTTATCCAGCGCCTCCCTACCATTTTCTGCTTCGCCAACCACCTCTATGTCTGCAGCCAACGCTAGCAGAGCGCAGATGCCATCCCGCACAATGGTGTGATCATCCACTACCAGCACTCTTATCTTCTCCATCGGCTGCGCTCCCCCTTATTGGAACCTTGACGATAACTCTAGTCCCTTGCCCAGGCTGGGAATCAATAGAACAAGTGCCGCTTACTAATTTTACCCTTTCTTTCATGCCGAATAGGCCAGCACCACGACCTCTCCTGTCGATGCTTGTGATCTTGCCAACATCAAACCCCTTGCCATCATCCTCAACCCGTAAAATACATCCTTTAGCATTACATTCTATTTTAATAGTGGCATTTTTTGCCTCTGAATGCTTTATGATGTTGCTCATAGCCTCCTGGGTAATGCGGAAAAACGCCAACTCAATTTCCGACGGTAACTTCCGGTCAATTCCTCCAAACTCTGATGACACATTAATGCCTTGAGAACTGAGGTTAGCCTCGGCAAGCTGATGAATAGCAGCGGGCAACCCCAATGTATCTAATAGAGTGGGGCGGAGCTCCCTTATGAGCTTGGTTAACTCGGTGCCTGCATGGACTGCTAGGGACTGAGTCTTTTTCAATATTGCCTTAATTTCAGCATCTTCGACGCCGCCCATTTCCATCATTTCATTAACTGCCTGCAGGTTGAGCGCCAAGCCAGTAAGCTCTTGACTTGTTTCATCATGTAGCTCTCTGGCAATTCTTTGTCGCTCCTGTTCCTGGATAGTAAGAGCCCGCCTCAGCAGTATCTGGTATCTTTCCTTTCCTTCACTCAACTGTTCATATAGCTTTGCCTGCTCGATTGCCGTGCCAAGTTGGCAAGCAATTGAGTTCAGGAGGTACATATCCTCTGAGGTGAATTTGCCCGCCAGATGGCTGGCAATATTCATCACGCCCAAAACCTTGTCCTTTGCTTTCAAAGGGACGCTAACGAATCCCTTAAGACCCTCTGCGGCTATCAAATCAGGGCGAGCAGCATCTGGATCTCTAGAAATATCTTCCAACAAAATAGGCTCACCCGTTTGAGCCACCTTTCCCGCTATTCCCCCACCCATGGTAAGGCACATCTCTCCAGCGTATTTGGCAGAAAGGCCACGGTGCGCTTTGTAACATAGCTTTTGGGCTTTTTCATCAAAAAGCAGGATTCCTCCTGTGCTTCCGCCAAAGATCTGTAACACGGTGTCAAATGCTACATTTAGGATAGCGTCTAAATCCCATAATCCACTAACAGCAAAAGAAATACGGCTTAAAGCATCAAGATGGTGGTGTCGCCTCAGAATCTGTACCTCCAATTCTCTCTCTGCAGTAACATCTCTCCTCAACTCAACCGCTGCATCAATCCCGCCATGACTATCTTTGAGTGGCCACATGGTAATCTTGACATATCTATCCGAGGTGCTACCTGCGCTGGGGGAGTGGTAAGGATAAATGACGCTTGCCGAGTTGCCGCTCTGCAATACATTCCTAAGCCGACACTCCCACAGAGGGGCGCTGCAAGGCTTATCCCTCCCCTGGAAGACTTCATAGCAATGCCTATTAACAGGTGACTCAGTGCCCTCAGGCAACTTATGTTGCAGGATTGAATTAGCAAACTTAACCCGGTATTCACTATTGACGATGAGAAGCTCGTCCTCTAAGCCACCGACAAGGTCATGTAAATTTACGTCAAATCCCGTAGTCTTAGTAGTTTGATGAGCTGCTGGATCTCTCATCCTAGCCATAAACTTAGAATACAACTGCACCCGATTCCCGTCAAATACGCCCATTCCCTCCCTCATAATCTGCCATAAAATCCCTCTCTTAAGGCAGAGGTTAGAGCCTGTCCTGATTCAAAGCCCTGAGCCTTTCGCTTCCTGCCCTTCTGAGGGAGAGAAGCGACCGAAGAATCTCGCCCAAGGTAAACTCCACGAAGGATCAGCGAAGGGTGAGGGTGAATTTCTCGCTCTCCCCACACCCTTCCAGAGGAGGGGGATAATAAAGAATTTTACAATTGACTACAATAAGAAGAGCGAGCCTCAAATTTTGAAGCTCGCTCCTGAATATCCGCTATTCAGTTTTTAGATCACCCTTACTCTTCCACTTCAGCTTCAAGCTGAACTGCCGTTGCCCTATTTCTCCAGAGCCTTTCATTACAAACGAAGAGCTCAGGGCTTCCATTCGCTCTCTGCCAACGCACCTTTACTACCGAAGTCCACTCCTCCCTACGTCACCAGAGAGCCCCGACCAGGAAACATCCATCGGCATAACCATGCTTGTTTCTGTGTCATGCCCCACCTCCTTACCAGGCACCGACCATCTTTCTTTGCCTAGCATCTAAATTGTAACAAATGTAGAGAGCAATGTCAAATAGTACAAGCACACGGTTACGTGTCAAGATTTAGCAGGTGCCCTTAATCCCTGAGTAGTTCTTTGGGAACAAAGCCAGCCAGATTGTGATAAGCTCTCACCCGGAAGGTGAAACCCGTGAAGAAATACCG
>JAIWBQ010000178.1:0-9231 GCA_048633745.1 bacterium | reverse complement strand
TTGCTCACAAGGGTGTGTGCTAAGGAACTTGCCAAAATATCTCCTCCAGTGTTACCTATGTGGCCAGCCTCCGCAAACATTTGTCAAACAGTATGGGGGGCTGATATACTAGGAACCAAGTTTCTGGAGAAGCTAAACTGCTACTAAATGCAACAGGCAGGAACTCTTTCCAACAGTAGCATATTTTAGGGAAGGAGGATTATGGTACAGTACAACTACAAGCGGGTAGTTCCGGGACGGCCACCATATTGTTTATACGAGGTGGACAAAGAAAAAAAGATAGCCCGGGTTACCTGGAACAAACCGGACAAACTTAATTCAGCTGATGCTGAAGAAAATATGCAAATAGTGCGGGCTATACGAAAGGCGGGAGACGACCCGGATGTCAAGGTTGTTATCTTCAAAGGGGCTGGAAAGCATTTTTCTGCTGGAGCAGATGTGAATCTGATTATACATGATGACACAGTCAAGCCCGGAGAGCTGGAGCGGCCGCGAAGCCAGGGATTCCGGATTGTTGAGCTCAGGCAAAATGCTTATGGCAGGAGAGGGTACACCCAGACAATGCATAATTGTCCAAAGGTTACCATCTGCCAGGTCCAGGGCTACTGCTATGGAGGCCATTTCCAGCTTGCCTCAGGTTGCGACTTCATCGTCGCCGCTGATAATGCCATGTTCACACACCCCGGCTACAGGTACATCGGCCCCATGGGCGAGGACATGGTCCTGCTAATCCTCAAGATTGGCCTCACCATGACTAAGGAAATGATGTTCACCGGGCGCGGGCTCAATGCACAGGAAGCCCTGGAGTGCGGCTTGGTAAATAAGGTGGTGCCCGTGGATAAGCTGGAGGAGGAGACCAATAAGCTGGCCGAACTCGTAGCGCTACAGGCCGCTGATTCTCTATACATCGGCAAGCAGAACTTCAACATAGCGTTAAGCATCATGGGCAAGCAGGCAATGGCAACAATGGGAACAAACACACACGTCTGGGCACATATGATGCGTAGTGAGCCGGACGAGTTCAACCTGATCGCCGTGGGGAGAAAAGGCGGGGCGAAGGCTGCACTCGATGCCAACAAAGAACGCTGGAAGTCGAGTCCTTTGACTATGCCAAAGTCATAAGTTGACAGGCAGAGTGCCAGAGGGACTTAATTGAAGAATAGAGGAGCAGATTCAATGTCCAATAATCAGAGACAAAGCTATGAGATAGCCGATGAGAAATTTTTCGCGCCATCGGATAAACCATACTGCCTGTACGAAGTAGACGAAAAGAGACACGTAGCCACTATTACGTTCAACCGGCCGGAAAAGCTTAATGCAGCCACCCCTGGCGACCTCATGGAACTCAGGGACCGCGTCATCGACGCCGAAGAAGACCTCAACGTAAAGGCAGTCATTTTCAAGGGGGCTGGCGACTGTTTCTCTAGCGGCATGGACTTGGACTATATACGGCAGGCCTACCACGATAAGGGTAAGGAGCGGAGGCCCAGCCAGAGATACAGGCATGAGCGGGAGGAGAAGCTTTACGGTTATTGGGGTTTCTATCAGGTAATAGGCACCTGTCTTAAGGCTACCATCGCCCAGGTCCACGGAAAATGCTATGGTACCGCCTTCCAGATAGCCTGCATTTGCGATATCACCGTGGCCAGTGAAGACGCCCAGTTCACCGACCCCACCTACCGATACATTGGGGCGTCCCCCGTTGATATGGTACTTCTCTTTCATACCATTGGCGTGAAGAGGGTGAAAGAGATGATGCTTACCGGCCAGCCTATCGGGGCCAGGGAAGCTAAGGAATATGGTCTTGTCAACCGGGTGGTTCCCCTGAACAAGCTGGACGCAGAGGTAGCCAGAGTAGCCGATGAGATATGCCACCAGCCTTACGACGCCATACTAACCAGCAAAGCCTGCTTCGAGAGGGCACTCGATATTTGTGGTGTAGGGACCGGCATAACCGCTGGAATGGCCGAGCAGACATGGCAGACCAATATACAGTTTCAACCGGGTGAGTTCAACATGTTAAAGGCGCTGAAGACAAAGGGAGTAAGGGGCGCTATCCAAGATAATAAACTATTTTGCAGAGATTCCACGTTAACGAAGTAGGGCACAAGATTCTACGAAGGAACCCACCATAATTGCCGTCACTGCTAAGGGCATAAGTATTTTGTTCATCTTCATTTCAATTCACCTCGACGCCCAATGCAGCCTCTGGGGTGCAAGCTAAGCCGATTGAGCCAAGTGTAACCAAGCAACGAATCAGAAAGCCCTTCTTCATTCACCACCCCTCAAATCAACTATACACCCATGCGAGGCCACATTTGCTTAAGTGTCAAGCTTGCTGAGCGTTCCCAGATGCCACCGCTGTTGACCGATAGGTATCAGGATTGTCGGATAGGCTGGGCGTCTCCATTCCAAGGGTACTCAGCCTCCTGTTAGCGATTGTCTGGTCTGACGTGATATAATGAGCGAGGTCTATGGGGAGAGATAGAGATTTGGCACAGCCTGATTGAAGCTGTCTTAATAGGGATTCCAACCTCGAAGGAGAGACATGATGGATAAAGTAGAGCTAAAGGTTACTAACCGCGAGATTGTGGGTAAAAAAGTCAGGTTTTTACGCCGCCAAGGGATTACCCCGGTGCATCTTTTTGGCCATGGTATCGAGTCACTAGCATTACAATGCCATACTGCTAATCTTGAGCCAGTATTAGCTCAAGCAGGGAAGGCAACGCTTATCAGTCTCAAACTCGATAACGAAAAAAAACCGAGAGCCGTCGTAATTCGTGAAGTTCAGAGAGGGCCGCTAACAGGTGAATTGCTCCACATAGATTTTTATCAGGTGAGAATGGAGGAGCAGGTGAAGATGGAGATTCCCATTGTTTTAGTTGGAGAAGCGCCAGCCTTGAAGTTAAAAGATAATATGCTGATGCACGAGCTTAACACTTTGACTGTTGAGTGCCTTCCAGCCAAAATCCCTAACAGTGTCGAACTGGATCTCAGTTCCCTCACCGAGCCAAAACAAGTGGTACGAGTGAAGGACATTGAACTGGGTCAGGAGATTACTGTTCTTAACGACCCGGAGCTAGTGGTGGTGAAAATTATTTCACGGCCTGTGGAGAAGATAGAAGAGGAAGCGGTTGAAACTCCAAAAGCAGCTCCGTTACACGAAGAGGAGTCAAAACAGGAGTAGTTGTCCGTATACCCAATGCCTATTTCAGATAGGCGAAAAAGCAGCTTCAAAGTCCTATCTGCGGTAAGTGGATAAGTACACTCTTTAGCGATTCTCGATTCACCATCATGGGTCAGGCGTTCCATATCAATAACCACTATAACCTCACCTATTACCAAGCCCATAGCGCCACTTACGCCCGGCGCTCCAGCCCTCGGCGATGATACATTGGCCAGGGCACCCTTTCCCAAAACCTAAAACCCAACCCGATCAGTGTTTCTTTTTCCACAGCGAGATTGTTAAAATGAACCAAAGATGGTCATTAGGAGAGAGAAAAACTAAGGAGGTTGTGCCAAAATGCGGTTGGAAAGTGTGGAAAATATCGCAGTCCTTGGAACTGGAACAATGGCTCCCGGTATTGTGCAACTCTGCGCTCAATCAGGTTATAGCGTCTCAATGTGGGGGCGAACCGATGTAAGCCTGCAACGAGGATTCAATCGTCTCAAGTCCAATTTTCAAGCCCTCCGAGAGAATAAGTTAATAAAAGAGGGAGACGAGGAGCTAATCTCTTCTAGAGTTAAAGGCATTAAGAGTTTGGAAGAGGCTGTGGGTGATGCAGATTTCGTGATAGAATCTGTTGCTGAAGAGCTAACTCTCAAAAAGCAAATATTCGCAACACTTGACAAAATTTGCGACAAGGATACTATTCTTGCGACTAATACATCTGGCTTGAGTGTCACAGCAATTGGATCGGCAACTAGCAGGCCGGAGAAGGTGATCATAACTCACTTTTGGAATCCTCCACACTTAATCCCTCTGGTAGAAATAGTCCGCGGCGAAAAGACTTCAGAAGAAACAGTCAACGTGGCTATGCAGTTAATGACAGGAATAGGCAAGACACCTGTGCTAGTTCAAAAAGAAGTGCCAGGGCTTATCGGAAATAGGCTCCAGTTTGCTCTATTACGCGAGGCCTTGCTGCTTGTAGAGCAAGGAATTGCCAGCGTAGAGGATGTAGACACTGCAGTTAAGATGAGCTTTGGCCGACGCCTATCGACAACTGGTCCCCTAGAAAGTGCTGATCTAGGTGGGCTAGATACATTTTTGGCTGTATCAGAGTACCTGTTGAAGGATTTATGTAATTCGAGCCAACCATCTTCTTTACTAGTTGATGCAGTGAAGAAAGGGTGGCTAGGGATAAAAACTGGACGAGGCTTTTATGAGTGGACTCCTGAGGCCATTAGTGAAATTACCAAATCCAGGGAAAAGGAGCTAGTAAGGTTTCTCAAGAAAGACAGAGCAACCCCCCACTTCGTGGAAATAAAGCCTGGCAGTGCAAAGGAGGTTGGATAATGGGGCCTTTAGAAGGTATAAAGGTCATTGAACTAGCTACCTGGGCTGTAGTGCCATGTGCGTGTGAAATTATGGGTGACTGGGGGGCTGATGTTATTAAAATTGAGCATCCCTCCGGTGGGGATCCAACCCGAGGCTGGGCCGGCCCCGGATGGTTGCCACCCTCTTCACCTGTTGGAATTGGGTGGATTGCGGATAATCGTAGTAAGAGGAGTATCTCCTTAGACGTATCTAAAGAGCTTGGGAGGGAAATTGCCTATAAGTTAGTTGAGAAAGCGGATATTTTCGCCTCCAATTTGCAAGAGCCTTCTTTGCAGAGAATAGGAATGGAGTATGAAAAGTTAAAACAGATTAACTCTAAACTGATATATGCTCATCTCACTGGATATGGACGTGAGGGGCCAAACTGGGAAAAACCTGGCTATGATTATTCTGCCTTCTGGGCTAGCTCAGGAATAATGTCCCTCATTGGTGAAGCTGGTACTCCCCCTGCCTTCCAGCGTCCTGCCATGGGGGATCATATGGCTACTGGATATCTACTTGCCGGCATTATCGCTGCTCTTCGTGCCAGAGATACGCAGGGGATAGGTCAGAGGGTAGACGTAACTTTGATGGGGACAGCGATGTGGATAGCCGATTGGCAAACACAGGCCACTCTTCTTACCAACCAAGATGCAAAGCAGGTCTCTCAAAAGGAGTTACCCAATCCTATGTTCAACATTTATCAAGCTAAGGATGGTCGTTGGTTTATGTTTGCTATGCTCTTCCTCCCGGACCGCTTGTGGCCACCATTCTGTCGTGCTTTAGGTATAGAGCACTTAGAACATGATCATAGATTTGAAACCACAGAGAAGCGAGCTGAGCATTGCAAAGAACTCATCTCTATTATTGGAGAAATCATAGCTTCCAAGACCTCTAAAGAATGGGCGCCAATATTTGATAAACATGGATTGATTTGGGCTTATGTCCATACTATTAAGAGTGCTATTGAAGACCCTCAGACTGAGGCTAACCAATTCGTCGTTGAAGTGGAACATCCGGAATTAGGCAAGATAAAGATGGTGAATTCGCCTGTTGCTTTTAGCCAGACACCCTCGTCACCAAGTATGCCTCCACCTTTATTAGGGCAGCATACTGAAAACATCCTTTTGGAACTCGGCTACAATTGGGATGATATCATCACCCTCAAGGATAGAGAAGTAATCCCATAGAGGTTCTATTTTACTAATTCAACTCACTTGATATCCTGTAATATAAGGCATCATGCTGTGTTCCTCTTCGGTCATTCACCCCCTAAAACCCAAATAACGATTCTACCAACAGCTAGTGTAACTCACACTATATGTAGTCAGTAAGAACCTGCCTGCAATGTCCATAATGGCTCTTTCGGCACAGCTTCATGAATATTTCCCTATAAACTGTATGCCATGTATAATACCAGCAAATATTCCCTTAAAGCTATTTACTTTTTCGAGTGGTTTTCGTTTATAATAGTAAATAAGATGAGGAGGTTAAATTTAATGAAATTACTGTCTCGATTGATGATTGCTTTGCTTATATGCCTTGTAGCCATTCCCATGCTGGCAAGTCCAGCACAAGCCCAAGATGAAGAGCCTTTTATCACCGTCTCTCCTAGCTCAGGGCATCCGGGGGAGGAGGTTACTGTACGTGGATATTATTTTGACTATGATGAAGAGGTTGAGATCTACTACTACCGTGACACAAGCACGAGTTCCAGAGTCAGAGTAGCAACAGACGAAACCGATGACGATGGAGACTTCAGGATCACTTTTACCGTTCCTGAAAGCCCTACTGGAGAGCATAAGGTGCGGGCCGAAGTAGATAGTGCCCGTGAAGACGATTTCTTTACGGTAGAACCGGGGCTGGAGATAGACCCCGAGGAAGGAGCTGTGGGCAGCACGGTTGCCGTAACGGGCACCGGCTTTGACGAGGATGAGAACAATATCGAGGTAAGATATTACCTCGATGGCAGCGATTCTACCACAGTCGCACGAGATATCGAGGCTGACGAATAT
Source organism: bacterium (assembly GCA_048633745.1). Classification (GTDB taxonomy): domain Bacteria; phylum Chloroflexota; class Dehalococcoidia; order GIF9; family AB-539-J10; genus JAIWBQ01. The sequence goes on along the minus strand of JAIWBQ010000178.1, from coordinate 2,679 downwards.
GGCAGTTGGGACATAACATTCAATGTCCCTAACTCCAGCAGAGGCGACCATAAGATAGATGCTGAGGGCGATGAGAGCAGCTTGAGCGATGTTGAACATGCAACATTCTCGGTGGAACCAGGCATAAGCTTGGACAAGAAGCAAGGCTCTGTAGGAGATACCATAACAGTGAATGGCAGTGGATTTGGAGATGACGAGACAAACATCGAAATAACTTGGGATGCTGAGGCGGTAATCGAGGATATCGAAGCTGATGATAATGGCACCTGGGAGGAAAGCTTTACCGTGCCGCCAAGCACGAAGGGAGCCCATAAGGTAGATGCCCACGGCAGAAGGACTACGGATATCAAAGACAAGACCTTCACTGTAGAACAAAAGATGACGCTAACCCCCACTGAGGGGCATGTGGGCACAATCATAGAGATTAGCGGCACTGGCTTTGCAGGCAGCAAGCAGGTAATCATTACTTACGATGGCAGCGAAGCAGCGACTACCACTACCGACAGCCAAGGCAGTTTCCCAGGTGTGACTTTTGAAGCGACGCACATACAGACCGTGCATACAGTAGATCACCCTGTGGAAGCCACCGACACCGCAGGCAATTCAGCTATCACCAACTTCATCATGGAATCGGTGGCACCACCAATACCTGTGCTTATCAAGCCAGCAGATGGCAGCAGAGCTGGATTTGTAGGCAAAGTGACTCCGGCCTTTGAGTGGTCTGCGGTAACAGATCCCAGCGGAGTCAGTTATAATTTGGAAATAGCGACTAGCGAAGATTTCACTGAACCTTTGGTAGCAGTTACAGGCTTAACCGGGGCTAACTATACCTTACCCGATGACGAGGCTTTGGCTTATGGCACTTATTACTGGAGGGTAACGGCGATAGATGGTGCCCGGAATGATAGTGGCTGGACAGCGCCTTACTCCTTCCGCTCCGGATTTTTCCCTTTATGGGCATCTATTGCTACAATAGTCTTAATAGTAGTGCTTATCGGTTTTCTGGTTTACGTCTTTGCCATAAAGAGGAGGCGATACTATTACTGAGGAGCGAGTGTTCGACCATCATCCCAAGTACAGCGGAGAGTCTCAGAGATTCTTCGGTCGCTTCTCTCCCTCAGAATGACAGGCAGTATGACTAATATATAAGGGAGGAACAAAAATGAAGTTAACGGTTATCGGGCTAGGACAATGTGGCTGTAGGGTTGCTGACCACTTCGCCAGGCTAAATTTAAAGGCGCGTAGTGAGCGCAAAGCAAGCATAGCCCCCATCGTCATTGGAGTAAATACCGACCAGGCAGATTTGACCGGGCTAACCTATATTCAGAAAGATTATATGCATCGGGTGCTCATCGGCTTGCGCCAGACATTGGGACACGGGGTAGGTAAGATAAACGAGCTAGGGGCTAAATTAGCCAGGGAAGACGGCGATAAGGTGCTGGACGCTGTGAAAGCCGCGCCACGATTCTATGAGACACACGCCTTTCTTCTCATCGCTGGCACTGCCGGTGGCACAGGCTCAGGGTCGCTGCCGGTAATTGCCAAGATGATTAAGGAAAGGTATATCGGCAAGCCGGTTCTTGCTCTTATGATTTTGCCTTTTGAGCATGAGCAGGTAACTGAATCCCGGAGCGTATATAACACCGCTACCTGCCTGAAATCCACCTATGACTTAGTGGATGCCGTTTTCCTCGCTGATAACCAGAGGTATGTGAGGAAAGACGCCAGTTTGGTCAACAACATTGAAAAAATGAACAGGCAGATTGCCGAGCCTTTCTACGATCTAATGTGCGCCGGTGAGGTAACCAAGCACAAACATGTGGGCTCAAGGACAGTAGATGCAGGGGATTTGCTTGCTACATTAGGGGGCTGGACAGCTATTGGCGTTGGTAGAACTCAGCTTCCTGCATTTCGCTTCCCCTGGGAAATAAACAAGAAGGACTTCCGTGACAAGGCTCTGGAAAGCTTCAGGGGAACACAAGCCCTGGATGCCACCTTAAGCGATCTTTCCATTACCTGCGACCTAAAAGATGCCGCTGCAGCTATGTATATTATATCTGGTCCAGACAGAGAGATGAACATGGACATGGTCAAGAGCATAAGTGAGCACATCAAGGAACTGGCGCCTACTGCTACAATCAGAGGTGGTGATTTCCCTGGGGAAAAACACTTTATTGATGTGACCTTGATATTGTCCCAGTTGTCTTTTGTGCCTAAGATAAAAGAGTATTACGAGGAAGCTACGGTGTATGCTCAAGAACACCAGGTGCAGATAGAAGAAACCAAGAGGAGGATCGATGCCCTGGCTGACCTAGGCAGGGATTTGCCTACCTTGGGTGCGTAAGCCTCTTGCACGGCGGGGGTGGTATGGGAACGTTTTGCTACCTTATTTAGATGGGGTGGGATATCCCTTTAGCCAAAGTAGTGTGGCTGCAGTTTCATTTAAGGTCTACCATAAATAAACGGGATTTCCGGCAGCAGAGTTTTTTTCGGAAAACAAATCGTGCTACCTGAATGCGTCGTCCTTCAGAACCCCTTTGCGGTCCTAGGGTTGAAGTCTTTTGCTCCCTCCACTACCAGAGCCAAGCTCATCAAAAAGTCATCGTGCCCCTCCTGGGGATCGACGTAGAAGTTCATCGTCTGGTTAGGGTGGTATTGCGCCTTAGCTTTCTCCAGCTG
>JAIWBQ010000177.1:0-3610 GCA_048633745.1 bacterium | reverse complement strand
AAATTCTGGCCTATTGTATGCCGCTCAATGGGTCTTGAGAAGCTGGAAAAGGACCCCCGATTCGACAGCATGGATAACAGAATGAAGAATTGCGAGGAACTCATCGCCATCTTTGATAAGACCTTTGCCAAGAAGCCTAGGGAGGAATGGGAAAGGATATTCAAGGAGAACGGCGTCATCTATGCCCCGGTTAACAATATGAAAGACTTAACTGAAGACCCCCAGGTGCTAGCTAATGATTACGTAACTGAGTTTGAGCACCCCGTTTTTGGTCGGATGAAGACAATAGGATTTCCCATTACCTTCGAGAAGACCCCGATGTCAATAAGGAGAGAAGCCCCTGAGTTTGGTCAGCACACTGAGGAGATACTTACTGAGATCATTGGCTACACCTGGGATGACATCGCCAAGCTTAGAGATGAGGAGATTATCTAAGATGGATTCCTTGCTAGCTTCATTCCCGTCGTTCTTGCAATCAATTGTGTGTATGACGATGTATATGACTAAATAGATCAAAACAAAGGAGTCATGATGCCAGCAGAAGAGAAGAAAAGACCGATAAGAAGATTGAAAACTATGTATCCGCTTAGGGCTAAAGTAAACGAAGCATACCTAAAAACTATGGAAGCCACCAGGGCAGGGAAGCCTACAGCCTGGGCGATGTACAATGGATTTGTGGCTGACCCTATTATGAAGGCCATGGATATAGATGTAGTTTATCCTGAGAATTATGGTGCTGTTGTTGCTGCTTTGGGACCTTGTAAGGAATATTTGGATATCGCTGATGCCGAAGGTTTCCCCAGTCACACCTGTGGCTATAGCCGTGTTGGCATTGGTTATACTGCGAGGATGATGAAAGATTTAGGGGGGGAGATACCACCGGAGGCACCTATGGGAGGGATGCCCAAGCCTCTATTCTTACTGGCGCGATCTATGGGTTGTGATGTTGGGGTTAAATGGTTCCAGTCATTAGGTCGCTATTTTGATGTTCCCGTGTGGTGCTTGGAGTTCCCTCTCCCCGGGGTGAAGGAGTTTTTCATGGAAGGTGCCTTTGACCGGGTGGTTAAGCTACAAATGGAAAACACAGGAGCGTTTATTGACTTCCTGGAACGCTTATTAGGTAGAAAGATGGATTGGGATAAATTCGGAAAAATAGTAGATACGACAATAGAGATCATGCGGGTATGGTATGAAGTCAATGAGCTGCGCAAGGCAAAACCCTGCCCTATGCACTCTAGAGATTTTTGGAGCGTTTTCCCTGCATTTGGGATGTTGCTGGGCGATATCGATGATACTCTGGAAAAGGTCCGCGACATGTATCAGGAAGTGAAGGGCCTGGCAGATAGTCACGTATCGAGTGTCGTTCCCGGAGAAAAGTACCGATTGATGTTCGCTGAACTTCCCCCCTGGCATTCTTTAAAGTTTTTCGATACGCTAGCTGAAAGAGGCTGGAATTTTCCGGTTGAGACCTTCGGTTACCATCCGCCTGAACCTGCCGATTTAAGTATATACCACGATTCCTTGGAGCGACTTGTTAGATTTACTTTACAATTCACTCTGGGTTATTACAAACGCGCCTTCGAAGAAAATGTGCCGAACCTTATAGGTTATCCTTATTTGACTTTCGCTAGAGAGTGGAAATGCGATGGTGTATGGCTCCACCCTCTCCTCACCTGTCGCAGTGCTTCTTTGAACTTGACATATATCGCAAGTATATTGATGGAAAGGCTGAAGGTTCCCTCATTAATGCTAGAGGGAGATATTGTAGATCTCACATTATTTGATTCTGAAGATGCTTTAAGAAGAGCAGAGCCCTTCGAGGAAACTATGGAACATTACAGGAAAGTAAGGAAGAAGGAAGGATTTGACTGGTGATAATTTAGGAGGTTCTAGCGATGGCAGAAAAGAAAGGGCTTGCCAGAGCAAGCGAAATCTACCAGGATCAGCCTTCAAGAGCCAAGGAGCTTAAAGCCGAAGGTAAGAAGATAATAGGCTACCCTTGTATCTATGCTCCAGTAGAGATGATGAGTGCACTTGGCTTAGTTCCCTACAGGATATTTGGTGATATGGGAGAACCAATAACTGAGGCAGATAAAGCCTTGCCAACAGTATCATGCCCTTTTATACGCAGTTGTCTCGACCTAGCGTTCAAAGGTAGGCATGATTTCTTAGATGGTGTAGTTCTAGTTCATTCTTGTGATCCTCAAGAGAAAACGGCTCGTATCTGGGAAACTTATGTAAAATATTCCTATATTCACTTTATAGATATACCGGTTAATGTTTATGAACCAAGTCTGGGATACTTTAAGGGACAACTAGACGATTTTAAGAAAACGTTGGAATATTTTGTTGGAGAGGAATTAACTCTGGAGAAACTGAGGAGAGCTATTGAATTCCATAATAGACAGCGGGCTCTGGTAAGGGAATTATATGGATTGAGAAAGCCTGACCCACCTCTTATATCAGGGACAGAAACTCTTCAGGTAACAAATGCTTTGACGAGCATCCCAGTGGAAGAAGGGAATGAGCTATTAGCTCAAGTTATAAGCGAGGTCAAAGGACGTAAGAACGGTCCGCAAAAGAAAGCGGCAAGGCTTCTTATCTGGAGCAGCACTGTAGATAATGTGGACATGATGTCAATATTTGAGGCTGGTGCCAATGTGGTGATGGATGATTTCTGCGGTGGTAGCAGAGCATATGGATCAGATGTGAGGCTAACTGACGACTTAGTTGATGGACTGGCTCATCACTATCTAATGGACTTTATGCTTCCCCGCACTTATAGGGAGGCTGTATCTGGTGAGGCGAGGAAAGATTATATGGCAGACTTAGAAGGCCGATTTGGCTACTTGAAAAACTCTATCAGGGAGTGGAAAGTCACGGGAGTAATCTTGTTACTTGTCAGGTTTTGTGATCCTTTCGCTTATGAACTGCCTGCACTTAAGGACTATCTCAACAGTCTTGGCGTGCCCAGCACCTATATAGAGCATGACTATGCGAGAGGGGCCTTAGCACCTTTGACTACAAGAGTTGAAGCCTTTCTCGAGGCCATAAGCTAGAATATAACTCAAAGCTATGACAGGCTAAACGTTCTTTTTGCTGACTCCAGATAACAGCGTCATTTCGCAGCAAGCCTCCAGATAGTGAGGCGCGAGCTAAATAAAGTTGCAAAGCCAACTAATAAGCTGCGCGCTTTATCGCCTCAGTAACTTTTAGGTAAGTTGTGTAATCGATATACTCTTTTCGCTCCAGATATTTCTCTAAAGGAGCACCTGAATTCTTCTTCTTTTCCTCTATTTGATTACTCACGACCATACTTGCTGCAGTGCTGCTGCCAGAACCATAAGAGGCAAGCAATATTCTTTCCCCTGGCTTTGCCTTATCCAGAATGCCGGCCAGGCTAACAAATGCTGAGCATGAACCCAAGTCTCCAAGGGTTGATGCAATCCCTGTCGCCAATAGTTCACGCCCGATTCCTAGAGATCGGGCAACTAAAGCTGGAAGCCTGTCGTCTGGTTGTTGAAAAACCGCATAGGTGAAATCCTCGATTTTCCCTCCCAACTTTTTCATAAGCCCCTTGCTTGCTGCCACTATATGCTTTTCGTATCCA
>JAIWBQ010000176.1:0-3546 GCA_048633745.1 bacterium | reverse complement strand
TACTTTTACCAGGTAATAGATAAAAATGCCGGGGATGCCTATCAAAACTATCATTCCTAAGGATGTAAAAGCCCACATAATACCACCCACTGCCCCGGTAGCAACAACAAGGGCGACAGCCGCAAGAATAAGTAAACTTACCCATCGCTTTCTGTTTAGTATTGTCATTGTTCCAGCTCCCCCTTTTCTCTATTCATAGTGATGAGCATGTCATACACCAGCAAGAGGTTTCTCTCCGCTTAAACTTCTCTCTACCGTTTGCATAAGCTGCCCCATGTCAAAAGGTTTCTGAATATATGCATAAGGCTTGACTTCAGCAACCTTTCCTCTATTAGGTTCCAGGACTGATATAATAATGAGTGGCACCTTTTCAGACCATTCACGTTTCTCCAGAAGTTTGGCAAGGAACCAACCATCACAGTCAGGAAGTCTAATGTCCAACACCAATAGGTCAGGTTTTTCTTCAAACAAACACCCGACGGCGTCGGCTCCACTATAGAATACCTTGACATCGTACCCTCTCTTGTTTAGACATATGCGTATGATTTTCGAAAGGAGGGCATCATCATCCACAATTACGATCTTTTTGCTTTCCACGTTATTATTATGGAGGAAAAAGCATAAAGAAGGCATAAGGATATGGGAGGAAGCTATAAGGATTTTATAAGGATTTTAATCTCTAAGAGAAAGAGATGGTGGCTAACATTATGGATAGGCTTTTACGAGCAATGAGTTTGCCTGTGGAATATCACTCCGGCTTAACGAAACGATAACCAATGCGTGGCTCGGTCACAATGAATCGAGGATTTGAGGGGTCATCTTCTATCTTACGTCTGAGCTGAGTTATAAAAGTGCGAACATATTCGATTTCTTCACCATATTCTGGGCCCCAGACATTATGCAGTAACTCTCTGTGGGTTAGTACTTTTCCACAATTGGAAGCCAGATAGGCTAGCAGCCCGTACTCTGTACGCGTGAGTTTGATAATTTGCCCATTCCGTTTAACTACCCGCTTGGACAAGTCAACTTCAAGCTCTCCAGCAGTGAATATAGGCACATCATTAGTTATGCCTGCGGAATGCCGCAGAGCAACTCTAATTCTGGCTAGCAGCTCTTCTATGCCAAAGGGCTTGGTAACATAATCGTCAGCGCCCTCATCCAGAGCTCTAACTTTGTCTTTCTCATCCCCCCTTACGCTCAGGATTATGATGGGCATATCTGCCCACTCCCTTATCTGGCGACAAGCCTCTATACCATCCATTCGGGGCATATTCACATCGAGCACGATTACATCTGGAAGGACACGCCCTGCCATTTCTACAGCCTCGACGCCATCTTGGGCAAGATATACCTCATAGTCTCGAGCCTCCAAGTTGGCGCGGATAAACATGCGTATCTTCGGCTCATCATCAACTACTAGAATCTTGGTCTTTTCAGCCATCAAATTTTAAGCCTCACTTTTCGCCCGGCAGTGTAATAGGCAATCTGAAGTAAAAAGTGGAGCCATGTCCGATTTTACTTTCGGCCCAAATCTGCCCGTCGTGACTGAGAATAATGGACTGACAAACAGCTAAGCCTAGACCAGTACCCCCGGGCTTCTGACGATCCTGGCTCCCTCGGTAGAATTTGTCAAATACCTTCCCCAAGTCTTCCTGTGGTATTCCCGCACCCTGATCATACACACCCACTTCTACCATACCATCCACAGTCCTAGTCCTTATAGTTATGCAGGTTCACTCTTCGGAGTAAGCAGCGGCATTCTCCAGCAGGTTAATCAGCACCTGTCTTATCTGACCATAGTCAGCGCAGATTTCTGGCAAATCGGGCTCAAAGTCGGTCTCGAAGGTATGCTTATTTTGAACCCATTTCTGCCTCTCCAGAACCTCACTTATGAGATCCGTAATATAGCAGCGCTCCTTGTCTGGTTTCCAAGCATTTGCCTCAAGCCTGCTCATGTTAAGCAGATTGGTAACCAGACTGGCTAATCTATCTGTCTCCTCGCTTACGCCGGTTAAGAGCATCTCGCTGGTTTCAGTATCCAAATTTATGTCTTTCTGCAGGAGGCTGCTCACGATTCCCTTTATGGAAGTCAATGGTGACCGTAGCTCGTGGGAGACATTGGATAGAAGTTCAGATTTTAGCTGGTTGAGTTCGGTAAGCTCCACCTCGACCTTTTTACGCTCTGTGATGTTTCTGAATGTGGCGAGTTGGCAAATTTCCCCATCAGAATCAACAAAGGGTGAAGCAATCACTTCATAAGTTCTGCCATCTGGAAAGTTGTATTCCCATCTCTCAGTTGCCCCATTTATAACATTTGGTAGCCTGCAGATTTGGTCGCATGGGTCATCAAAGTTGTACAGATGTTTATAGCAGTAGGAACCAGTGCCCTCACCGAATTCCCTTGCCATACTTGGATTCATATAGCGTACCCTGTAGTCAGGACCAACGATGGAGACCGCGTCTTCCATTCTATGCAGTATGCCCAGAAGCTTATCTCTCTCGCTTTCCACCAGAGCCTCAAGATGGCTGCGCCGGTCGGACTCATTGTGTACCATCCCGGTAAGGGAACCCATAACGCCAGCAATTATGGTAAAAAACACTGTCCTGAGTATCGGGTCAGGGAAGGGAGACATTATGAAAGAGCGGGGCAAAAAGGCGATGAGGGCGGCAATGGTAATAATTACTGCCCCTTTGACCCTGAAGGTGTAGCCGGCAAAGATTATTGGGGCGAGAAAAAAGAGGCGGTGTATATCGTGCACACCGTAGAAGAAATCCCAGCGTAATAATTCCCAGCCAGCGAAGTCCACCAGCTCCCCGAAATAGTATAATAATGTGCAGATCCAGAAGAGCAAAAACAGTGTGAAGAACGAGAAGAAATTGCGGCTTCTGAGCACAGCTAAAGCTCTACGATTAGACGTAACATCACCCACTTTTTCTCTCCTTGCCCGATAAGGTATTACGATAGGACTGTCTTTCTATGATTCTATTTCTAGCTATATCTCTAGGTAGCAATTTGGTGGCACCCTCCTCCCTTTCTGTGATTTTGCCATATCATATGCCGTGGTGAGATGAGTATTAGCAGGTTGAGTTAGAGTGCCCCCTTCAATTACTGGCGGCTGCTAACAGCCCTAAAGGCTGCAACAGCCACCAGTAACTTCTCGGTATCCTGTTATTACTTGCGTGCCACAAGGACATTTTCCTTTTCCTTGATCGGCTCCTTCGCCATAGCTTCACCGTAGGTCTCGGCAAGTTCATCGCCTAGACCTTCAGCAGCTGCCTCCATGGCTTTGGCACGCTCGGCTCTGCGGGGCGGGCGATCACTCCAGATGACCACACCAACTATGCCCAATCCGATCAAAACAGGTATGCCGACGAAGATCCCGAGGACCATTAAGATTGCCAACGCCGTTTCCATCAAGTTCACCTCCTTTATTTATTTAGCTTCCAGAGGTCACCTCTATTAAGTTACCATGCTCACCACCTTTGTTACCTTTGTTATTTTAGCTTCTCGTGTCCATGTGTTGAAAGCTATTTTGATTCTATCAC
>JAIWBQ010000175.1:0-9932 GCA_048633745.1 bacterium | reverse complement strand
GCACAGCACCAAAACACTCATCGAAGTTGGTAACATTTAACCCCCCGGCTCCCCCAAAAACAGCTGACAGAGCCTGGAAACCTGCCCGGGCGATATTAAGTAGAGGATACTGAGCCGTCAGGGAGGCACCCGAGGTCTTAACCTGCATTCTCATTCGGTAGTTTTTTTCTTTCTTAGCTTTGAACCGGTCCCTCATAACTTGAGCCCATACCTTCCTGGCAGCCCGAAACTTGGCGATCTCTTCAAAGAAGTCGCTGGCACTGGCGAAGAAGAAGGTGAGATGGGGAGCAAGGTCATCGATATCCAGGCCCAGGGCAAGGGCAGCATTTACCACCTCTATCATATCAGCGATGGCAAAGGCCACCTCTTGGGGAGCGTTGCATCCAGCCTCCCGACTGGAATATGCCTGAACATCGCAGGCCCTAAAATAAGGCATCTCCTCGGTAACTAACTTCAACGTATCTACTATAAGCCTGAGGCAAGCTCGTGGAGGAAAAATATGGCAGCCCTCCCCGATGGGGCCATGCAGGGAGTCATTCAGAGTAGCTCCCGCTATCTTGTCCCTGGGTACACCCTGATTGTCAGCCATGGCAACCAGGAGGTTTAGCCTCCAGTTAGGAGCATATCCCAGAACGCCATGATACATCCCTTCAAGAGGGAGTCCATCCAGGATGGCCTCCAGGTCCTCTATGGAATTGGTGGGTGGCCCGTTGACACCAACCCACTGGGCGAACTTGGGGTCATCAGAGTCGTAGCCTAAGCCAGTGGCCATATCCGCAGTAATGTTGTAGCTCGGCATGCCACCGGGGGACGTCATTCCATATTTAAGCAAAAATTTGATTCGCTCGTTGGTTTCCTCAGGCAGACCATAGCCCAGAACGGGCCTTTGGCCCCATATAAAATTCTGGTAACCAGTGCGATATGCATTTCTAGTAAAGGGATACTCCCCGGGGTTACCTAGATGGCTGGAGTAGTCTATGTCCTTAATATCCTCGGGAGTGTAGACGTCCTTTACTGGAAGGCCGCTAGCGGTATATCGGACTTCCTCTTCCAGGCCACTGGAATTACTCTGCGCTTTTTCCCCCATTTCAGTAACCCTCCCTCAATTTATTTGGTTCCCTTCCAGCCTCAGCGCCAGTTTACACTGACGCTGGTGATTCTATTCGCCCCTCCAGAGTTCCTATATCTACATGGGTTCAAAGTCTTTGCCTATTATTTCACGAGCTATGATGAGCTTCATAATCTCGGCAGGGCCGTCTCCTATTTCGTTGCCGATCGCATCTCTCAGGTACTGTTCCACGGGATAATCTTCACAGTAACCGACATGCCCAAAGATGAGCAGCATCTCGTGGATAGCCATAACTGCCATTCGGGTGCCATACCACTTGGCCATGGCCGCTTCCTTAGTATTGGGACGTCCTTGGTCCTTAAGCCATAGGGCCTGGTAGCAGAGAAGTCTGGCCGACTCAAGTATAGTAGCTTGTTCAGCGATCCTGAAGGAAGTTCCCTCGAATCTGGCTATTGGCCGCCCGAAAGCAGTGCGCTGCCTGGCATATTTGATAGCCTCCTCCAGTGCGCCCTCAGCTTTCCCTATCGCCAGCAGGCTTAACAACGTTCGAACGCAACCGATAGCGCCCATCGCCAAATAGAAGCCCCGCCCTTCTTCTCCCACCAAGTACTTAGCTGGAACTCGTACCTCGTCAAAATTGATCGAAGCCCGCTGCACTGGAATCCAGCCGATGTCTCGCATGGGAGTCCTGGTTACGCCGGGCAAATCAAGCGGAACACCGAAGCAGCTCACCCCTCTGGCTCCAGCCGCAGGGTCAGTCTTGGCAAATACAAAAGCAATGTTAGCCTGCATCCCAACTGTGACAGAGGTTTTTTCGCCACTTATGACATAGTAGTCGCCATCTTTCACCGCCCTGGTCTTTATGGCAACGGCATCTGAACCACAATCGGGCTCTGTCAAACAGAGGCAGCTGAATGCATCGACGTTAAGTAGACGAGGGTACCATTCATCCTGCACCTCCTCAGAGGCATATGGCAGCAGCTGAGCCAGAAAGGCAGGCCCCATTATCACATAAATCCCTGCTGAAAAGTCCGCCTTGGCTAACTCCTCAACAACTATGCCTACCTTGATCCAGTTAGCGGCAATGCCTCCATACTTGGCGGGCGCATTCATGCTCAAAATCCCGATGCTGGCCATCTTTTTCGCCATTTCCCTGTCTACTCCTACCTTTTTGACCCGCTCCTTGGCCCCAGGGGCAAGCTCCTTCTGAGCAAATTCCTGTATCTGCCGCCGGAATAACTCCTCTTCTTCGCCGAATCCAAAACCTGACATATTAGCTCTCCTTTCTGAAAATTATTACAAGCCATTATCTCATAATCCAGCAGATTGCTCAACGGCAACGGCATCCTTAGCTACCAAAAGCTTCCATGCGGGGCAGGCTCTATGCTGATTTAGGTAAGCATCTGAGGGGTATGTGATAGTTTGGGGCAGCGAAAAAGCAATGCTTGCTTGACAATCAAAAAGTATGTGATAATATGGCTTAATTTTGAAAGGAGGCCAAAATGCAGCCAGCACCGGCATTGTCTGCATAGGGGTAATCACCATTCGAGAAATTTTCTCGAAATTTTCTCGAAATTTTGTTGAAATATTGTTGAAATATCAAAATGGGAGATGTTATAATGCGCCAAATTCCAGAAGGAGGTCCAAAAGGAGGTCAAAATGAAAATGAAGTCGAAGATTCGAGTCGTTAGCGTAGCCCTGCTATTAGTAATCAGTTTGATACTGGTGGGCGGCTGTGCGCCTGGAGTGCCTGGGAAGCTTGAGCCTCCTAACGTCACGGTTGCTGGTGTCTATCCCCTTAACTTGGATTCGAATAGCGTTACCTACAACCTAGTGTTTAGTATCTCAAATCCAAACTCAGTTATGGTTGTAATGGATAACCTTGAATACAACATATCTACTCAATATACCACAATTCTTGACGAGGTTGAGACTATGGTCCTAGCCCGGGCGCAGCTTCTCGACGATGTTTACATTCCTGCCAACACAGAGGTAAGAGTTTCAAACGCCTTCTCTGTGGCGCTGGGCACCGTGATAGGTGAAGTCTATATGGACAAGGGAGCAGGCGCCTTGGTATATTTGCCTGAGGCAATGCAGAAGCTTATAGCCTCGGGGCAGATGGACGAAGCAAGTGCAACGGGGATGGTATCGGTTGGCGCTATAGCCTGCATGTTCCCTCTATGGAAGCTTATAGGTGCCGCGCGGCAGGCAATCGACCCGAACCTGGACACCTACCTAGAGCTAGCGGTATGGGATCCGGCTCCGGAAGGGCCGCCACTGTGGACAGTAAAAGGGACTGCTTCATTCTTTAGCGCTGCTGGGCCAGCAGAAGTTGAATTTGAAGACCAATGGCAGGCTGGATAGGAATTTAACAGACAGATAGCATTTCTAATTTATATCCGGGATTATATAAGAGTAGTAGGTTTGTACGGATAAAAGATGGATGATGGTATAAAGCTGAAAGCGGAAGGGCTTCACCTGACCTTTGGAGGTGTCAGAGCCCTTAGCAATGTAAGTATAGAGGTTAAAGAATTAGAAATTCTAGCCATTATCGGGCCGAATGGGGCGGGGAAAACGTGTTTTCTGAATTGCATAAGCGGGTTCTACCGCCCTCAAGAAGGAAGTATATACTTTGAGGGGCGGAATATCACTCAGCTTCCGTCTCATAGAATTGCTCAACTTGGCATTGCCCGAACTTTTCAGAATATCCAGCTCTATACTGGAATGACTACTTTAGATAATTTGATGGCAGCCCGACATATTCATTTTAAGGAAAATGTTTTTGCCGGGGCTATTTATTTTGGCAAAGCCCGTAACGAGGAAATCAAGCACCGCAGAGTGGTGGAGGGAATCATTGAATTCCTGGAACTGGAGTCAATAAGAAAGAGAGTTGTTGGTATTCTCCCTTATGGATTGCGTAAGAGGGTGGACTTGGGAAGAGCCCTCGCTTTGGAACCGAAGCTTCTTCTGTTAGATGAACCAATGGCTGGAATGAACGTTGAGGAGAAGGAAGATATGGCGAGGTTCATTATTGACATATATGAGCGGAGAAAGATCCCCATTGTGCTTATTGAGCACGATATGGGCGTGGTTATGGACATAGCTGACAGAATAGCAGTGCTCGATTTTGGCAGGAAGATCGCTGACGATTCTCCAGAACTGATTAAGAAGAATCCCGAAGTGATCCGAGCTTATTTAGGAACAGAGGAGGATATTCCCGTAAGTTGAGCCTCCCAATTTTGCTGAGAAGTAAATGGTGAAGAGAGACGCTGATGCTACAATTAAATAACATCGAGGTTAAGTATGCTGGTGTTATCCTGGTTTTAAGAGGAGTGTCCCTGGAGATTGGTGAAGGGAAAATTGTTACACTTCTTGGCGCCAATGCTGCAGGAAAGAGCACGACCCTTAAAGCTATATCGGGTTTGCTTCATAGCGAGCTAGGCGAAGTGACTGATGGGAGTGTCGAGTTTGAGGGACAGAGGATAGATAAGATTGCGCCGGAGCAAATAGTCAGGATGGGGATTGTGCAGGTACTGGAGGGGCGGAGGGTATTGGAACATCTCACTGTGGACGATAATTTAAGGGCTGGTGCTTACATCCGCAAAGAAGCTGGCGACAGCATAAAAAGCGATCTGGATATGATGTACGAGTATTTCCCTCCTCTCAAGCCGCTGCACAACCAGGTAAGCGGTTATCTCTCTGGCGGAGAGCAACAAATGCTGGTGATAGGGCGTGCCTTAATGATAAGGCCTAAGCTTATGTTGCTAGATGAGGCATCGTTAGGGCTTGCTCCTCTGGCAGTAAAGGAAATATTTGGGATAGCAAAGAAAATCAACCTTGAACAGAAGACTTCGATCCTCCTTGTGGAGCAAAATGCCAGGGCTGCTCTTTCTATTGCCGAGTATGGCTATGTGATGGAGAATGGGAGGATAGTTTTTGATGGCCCTGCCGCTAAGCTTAGGGACAATAGGGATATTCAGGAATTCTATATGGGGTTAAGTGATATTGGTGGAAGGAAAAGTTATAGAGAAGTAAAACATTACAGAAGAAGGAAAAGATGGCTTGGTTAGGACACAGCAGCTACCGTCTTCTAAATGTGAGGGGCGCTAAATGAGTGAGGCAGATACAGGGCCGAAGCTTTTGTTACAGAGTTACCAGAAATATGGCGACAAAAAGGTTGCTTTACGGAAGAAGCATTTTGGCATTTGGCAAGTATATACCTGGAAGGATTATTATGAGCATGCGAAGAACTTCGGCCTGGGTTTGGTAAGCCTGGGGCTAGAGCGAGAGGATAAAGTTGCCATTATTGGGGATAACGAGCCCGAATGGTATTTTGCGGATATTGGTGCTCAATCGGTGGGTGGAATAGTAGTGGGGGTTTATACTGACTCCTCAGCTCCTGAGGTAAAGTATCTTGTAGAGCATTCGGATTCCAAGTTCGTAGTTGCCAAAGATCAGGAGCAGGTTGACAAGATGCTGGCTATTAAGGGCGAACTTCCTTTGCTACAGAAGGTGATCTACTGGGATCCCCGGGGGTTGTGGGACTACGAGGATCCCCTCTTGGTGAGCTTCTCTGAGATAGAAGAGATGGGAAGGAAGTATGAAGAGGCACATCCTGGGGCTTTTGAGCAGATGGTTGAGCAGGGCAAGGGAGAAGACGTCTCCCTTCTTATGTATACCTCAGGCACTACCGGCGTGCAAAAGGGAGCATTGATAACCCATAACAGCCTGATAGTCACTACTCAAATGTCAGAATTAGGTACCCAGTTTAATGAGAGTGATGCGGCTTTTTCTTTTCTACCTCCGGCGTGGATGGCTGACCACTATTACAACATAATACCCCAATTAATGAGAGGATTTACGGTGAACTTCCCTGAAGAGCCGGAAACAATTCAAGAAAATCTCAGGGAAATAGGTCCTCAGGTGTTGCTCTTTGGTTCGAGGCAATGGGAAATGACAGTCTCAGCAATTCAGACGAGGATTGATGCCTCTTCTGCCTTGAATAGATTTATGTTTAATAGATTTCTCTCCGTAGGCTATAGAGTAGTTGATGCCCGGTTTAGCAAGAGAGCAATCAGCCCCTTGTGGAAAATTCTCTACAAGTTGGGGGACTTACTGGTCTTTGCCTCCCTGAGGGATAAGCACGGGTTCTCAAAAGTCAGAATACCTAACTCAGGTGGGGGTATGCTCAGTTATGATATTATCAGGTTCTTTTATACCATTGGTGTGCCTATAAAAAATGGTTATGGAGCTTCTGAAACAGGAGGCGTTGGTGTTCCATACGGTGATGAGCTCAAATTGTTGGAAAGCGTGGGCAAAGTCCCACCCCAGATAGAGGCAAAAATAACTGATGAGGGAGAGATTGTTTGCCGCGGTCCTTCTATCTTCGCTGGCTACTACAAGGACCCTGAGGCTACCCAAATGGCGCTGAGAGATGGCTGGTTTCATACTGGAGACGCTGGTCACATTGATGAAGATGGGTATGTCTACTTCTGGGATAGGCTAAAAGACATTAGCGAGCTCGCTGGGGGGGTTAAGTTTGCCCCCCAATATGTTGAGAGCAGGTTAAAGTTCAGTCCCTACATAAATAATGTCATGACCATAGGGGACGAGGAGACACCTTATGTCACCGCTATAATAAACATAAATTTTGACACTGTGTCGAAGTGGGCTGAGCGTCACCACATTAACTTCACTACCTATGTTGACCTTTCAACGAAACCTGAGGTCTACGATTTGGTTCAAAAGGATGTGGAGAGGGTGAATGCGAGCCTTCCCGAAGCAGCCCAGATAAAGAAGTTTGTGCTTCTACATAAAGAGTTCGATCCTGACGAAGCTGAGCTAACCAGATCGAGGAAATTGAGAAGGCGCTTTATGAGAGAGAGGTATAAGGAATTGCTGGATGCTATGTATAGTGATAAGGAAGATGTTACGGTGGAGGCTCAAGTCACATACCGCGACGGAAGGACCGGGACGATAAGCACTAACCTCAAGATAAAATCCCTTGAGAAAGTGACTGGTAAGTAGATGGATATTTTTCTCCAGTTGATAATGTCAGGCATCCTGACCGGGGGCATATATGCCCTGATAGCCTTGGGGTTTGTCGTGATTTACAAGGCTACTGGTGTGTTTAACTTTGCTCAAGGCGAGCTAGTCATGGTATCAGCTTATATCTGCTGGGCTCTTATTGTGCAATTTGGTGTGCCTTTATGGATCAGCTTCCTGCTCACATTTGCGATTGCTGCCGGCATAGGATTGACGGTGGAACGTTTTGCCCTGCGCCCTATGATTGGCCAACCTTTACTAGCGGCAATGATGATAACTTTAGCTCTGATTGCTGTCTTGGATGGACTCGTTACCGTAATATGGGGTTCGCGTCAGGAAGTTTTGCCTGATTTCTTCCCTAGACAGCCCTTGCATTTGGGTAGCGTCATGATATCTCAGCAACTTCTAATGGGGTTTGGCATTGCCGTGGCTTTGTTTGTGGCCTTTGTTCTCTTCTTTCAACGTACCAAAATCGGATTAGGAATGAGAGCGACTGCAGAGGATCACCAGGTAAGTATGAGCCTGGGGATAAAGGTAAGTAGTAGTTTTGCTATGTCATGGGTTATTGCTTGTATAGTTGCTGCAGTTGGCGGAATCTTGCTGGGGAGTGTTAATGGCGTCAACATGAATTTGGCTTTCTTGGGGCTGAAAGCCTTTCCCGTAGTGATACTTGGAGGTTTAGATTCCATTCCCGGCGCTATCGTTGCCGGGTTGATTGTAGGCGTGTTGGAGAAATTAGCTACTGGGTATATAGACCCCTTGGTTGGTGGGGGGTTTGCGGAGATATTCCCCTTCATCATTTTGCTCTTTGTCCTGATGGTCAGGCCATATGGACTCTTTGGTACGAAGAAGATAGAGAGGATTTAAGAAGAGATGGAATTACCCTCAGGGACTTTTAACGAGAACTATGCACAGGATATGTCTATCTTTCGGAGAAGGACGCACTGGGTTTGGTTTATACTCTTCTGCATATTCCTTGCTGCCGTTCCCCTCTTTGCCAGTGCGCATATTTTAACTGTAGTAATCACCATCGCGATTACTATCATCACTATCATGGGGCTTAATATTCTGATAGGCTATGCTGGCCAAATCTCCATTGGCCAGGCGGGCTTTATGGCGGTTGGCGCCTACACCTCTGCTATCCTGACTACTACATCTGGGCTGCCCTTCTGGGTTGCTTTGCCTTGCTCTGGCCTTATGGCTGCTCTGATAGGAGTCCTTTTTGCCCTGCCCGCTGCAAGGATTAAGGGATTCTATATAGTTTTGTCTACAATAGCCGCCCAGTTTATTATCGTATATGTCATAATGCATAATCCATTTGGCTTGACTGGCGGGTACGCAGGGCTGAATGCTCCACCGCCTCAACTGGGAGGCATAGTCTTCGATTCCCCACAGAGTTACTACTATTTGGCCGTTGGTATTGCAGGTATTATGACATTCTTCGCTGTAAACTGGTCTCGAACGCGGACAGGAAGGTCTTTCATTGCCATAAGGGATAACGAGTTCGCTGCTGAAACCCAGGGGGTTAATCTCTTTCGTACTAAACTTGTCGCCTTTGCTATTTGTGCTTTCTATGCCGGGATTGCCGGTTCGTTGTGGGGCCACTTTATGGGAAGGGTTAGCCCAGAGCATTACACACTATTAAGTTCTATATGGTATGTCGGGATATTAGTTGTGGGTGGAATAGGAAGCACTATGGGAGTTATGTTTGGGTGCGTACTCTATCAGCTTTTGCAAGAACTGGTGGCCGCTACAGCTCCGTCTATAGCTGGAATGTTTCCCGGGGTGGCGGCGGGGATTTTTGCTGGCCTGGGTCAGCTAACCTTTGGCCTGGTTATTATGTTTGTTTTGATTTTTCAACCCAGGGGGATAAATCATGCCTGGAATGTTTTGAAAACCCGTTACAGGATTTGGCCATATTCCTATTAGCTTATTTATAGAGGCGAGATAGTATATTATGCGTGTTAATAAGGGAGTTGCAAGATGAAAAACAGAATGACTAAGAGAAAGAGGGTTGGAGTTATCCTGGGGCTAGCCTTAGCTGCGCTGCTCCTGTTTACTGCCTGTGCTCCTGGGCCAACAGTGCCAGAGGGGAAAAAGGTGGAAATTGGGGGGATAGCTTCTCTGACTGGTCCGGGCTCTTCCGCGGATCAAAGAAGCCTGCTTGCTTGGGCGGATTACATTCGATATTTTAATGAAGAGGAAGTGATCCCCGATGTGTCCCTTCAACTCGTATGGCGAGATAGTGCACGCTCCCTGGATAGATGGGTCAGCGCCTACGAGGTGCTTAAAGTAGACAGCATACCAGTCATCATGTCCAATGAAACCGTTGGAATGGAGGCACGTCAGTCACAACTTGAAAAGGACCAGATACCTTTGACTACCGCAAATCCGGTTAAGGAAGTAGTTTATCCCCCTGGCCCTGGTTGGTACTATTTCCGTGCCCCAACCTGGGGCGAGCAATTCGCTGTTTGGGCTGAGTACGTTATGGAAAATTGGCAGGAGGACAGGCCTCCAAAGGTAGCCCTTATGGCTATAGATAGCTCGTTTGGGTACCAACCAATACCCGAAGCAACAGACTATGCCGAGAGCCTGGGTATGGAAATGTTACCCACAGAAGTTGTCCCCTTTGTCGTCCTGGATGCTACCACCCAGTTGTTAAGGTTAAAAGGGAAGGGGGCAGATTTCGCTTATGTTTCAGGCCTTATAGTAACATCGGGGCCGATCTTGAGAGATGCTGAGAGGCTGGGGCTTTTGGACCAGATGAGTTTTGGTGGTCTGGAGTATTCTGCTGGACAGCAGCTGATCGATATGGCAG
>JAIWBQ010000174.1:0-5977 GCA_048633745.1 bacterium | reverse complement strand
CGAGGGAAGTGGAAGGTGTTGCCGGGTTGGGAAAGAGTTCTGTTCGCCGCGCACTGACTGAGCGTCTGGCAGGCACTGGGGATAAAGCCAAGCTGGGTGTGGGAGTTGAGGTGGGGAAAAAGGAGGCGATTGTTGACCTTTCGTTGGTTATTGTATATGGGTTCAACATCCCCAAGATTGTTGCCGAGGTTCGCAAGAAGGTAGCTTCTCGCCTTATGGAGATCTCCGGACTGGTTGCTAAGGAGATCAATGTAGTGGTTGCGAGCATCGAGTTCCCGGAGAAGCTGCAGGTAACAACGGGCAAGCCACGTTCGAAACTAGAGTGAAGGCTTTGCCTCGAAAAGGCTACCGAGCAACAGAATAGTCATGTTTGTCTCCGTTTTTAATCGAGTAGTGGTGGTGATCATTGCTCTGCTGATTTTAGCTGGAGCGGTGGTCACCTTGCTTGTAGCTACTGGAGTGAGTCCAGCAAATATTCTGCCGTATGGATGGTTTGAGTCACAGCTACAAGGGGTTGCCGATGCCACTGGGGGTACTAAAGCTGCCATTATAGCATTGAGTATAGTCATTGCCGTAGCTATGATCGGCATACTGTCCCTCGAGTTCACACCATCGCGCAAGCCAGCAGCTTTACTCATAAGCTCTTCTGAAGAGGGCGTCCTCACCGTTAGTGTGGAGAGTATTTGTGTATTAGCGGAGAAGACTGCTACCACTATTCACAATGTGCACAGTGTTAAGTGCGGCTTAAGGGAAAAGGCGGGAACTCTGTTTGTTTTCTGTCGGCCTTCGGTAGTTCTGGGAACCAACCTGCCGGAGGTCGGTGCTGAGCTACGGAGCAAGATCAAGGAAGCAATAGAGGAACTCACGGGGCTGTCCGTAGCACAGGTAAACGTCAAGATCAAGTATGAGTCATCGAAAGCCAAGCGGATGGCTGTGCGTTGATGGGAGATAGCAGATGTTAAACCCAAAGGCAATAGGTGCTATCGGTGGATTAGTAATCGGGCTTATTGTGGTATGCCTTGGTGTCCTGGAGGCCTTTATCGTGGCTTTATTTATTGGGGCTGGCTGGCTCATCGGGAAGTTCTGGATGGGAGAGCTCGATATCGCTGAACTCTATGAGCGCTTTATGAGGAGCAGGGGCAAAAGGCAGTGAAGTTAAATATGCCAAAGCTCCAAACTGTCCTCAAATTTGAGCAATCCAACATTTAATGTGCCATCGCTTTTCTCTCCAAACTTTATTGAAAGTCCTCTGTTCTTATGAGGAAATCCCTATGAAATTACTTAAGCAGGGAATCTAGTTCTTGCCGCTCGATTATCCTTTCTTTTTCTTTCTGTGAAGTTTAGCTTACTCGCCATGATATCTATTTTATTAGCCGCCCTTTACCATGATCAGCATCATCTTGAACCTGTCGACTGCCTTCAGCGCGTGCGGTTTGTTGGCCGGCATGATGGTCGCTTCACCGGCTTTCAGCGGGATACTCCGGCCGCTAATAGTAACGATTGCTTCGCCATCGATTACGTGAACCAGGGCATCAAAGGGTGCGGTATGCTCACTCAAACCCTGTCCCTTATCAAAAGCGAACAGTGTTACCGTGCCCGTTGTACGCTCGATGATAGTACGGCTGACCACCGCGCCGCTCTGGTAGTCAACCAGAGCGGCAATATCAGCAGCTTTAGCCAGCAGACTTTTATCCGTGAGGTTTCCTTTCTCCATAAACTATAACTCTCCTTGAACGCATTTCATCATATTAGCTCATTTCCCTGATTCACCCGAGTATCGCCTTCATATCCGCTTCTGGAGTAGATATCCGCTTGAGATCGAACTTCTCAACCAAGACATTCAGTACGTTGGGGGAAATGAACGCCGGCAGCGACGGCCCCAAGTACATGTTCTTAATGCCTAGCGAGAGAAGGGTCAGTAATATACAAACCGCCTTCTGCTCGTACCAGGAAAGCACCAGCGTCAAAGGCAGCTCATTAACATCGCACTCGAAGGCGTTGGCCAGGGCTACGGCTACCTGAATGGCGGAATAGGCATCGTTACACTGCCCCATGTCCAGCAACCTGGGCAGTCCGCTGATTTCGCCGATATTAAGGTCATTGAAACGGTATTTGCCGCAACCGAGAGTTAGGACGACGGTATCTGCCGGTGTTTGTTTGACGAATTCCGTGTAATAATTTCGGCCGACCCGGGCGCCATCGCAGCCTCCGACCAGGAAGAACTGCTTGATACCGCCGGATTTCACGGCTTCTATCAGCTTTCCCGCCACACCCATAACGGTATTACGGGC
Source organism: bacterium (assembly GCA_048633745.1). Taxonomy (GTDB): domain Bacteria; phylum Chloroflexota; class Dehalococcoidia; order GIF9; family AB-539-J10; genus JAIWBQ01. Next base: position 3,686 of record JAIWBQ010000174.1, on the reverse strand, counting down.
AAATCCAGTCATCAGTTCAGTACCGCCGTTGATACCGGTAAACTGCTTGTCTTCATCCCAACCGCCCAGTCCCAATGCTTTCTCTATTACGGGAGTAAAATCTTTCTGGCCATCCTTCTCCGGTATGTGTTTCAGCCCCGGATAGCCGACAACCGCCGTCGTGAAAATATTCCCGGCATAGGATTCTTTAGGGGGCATAATGCAGTTGGTGGTATACAGAATCGGGGCAGGCAGGTTGTCGAACTCTTTCTGCTGGTTCTGCCAGGCGGTCCCGTAATTACCTTTCAGATTGGGATACTTCTTCAGCCCTGGGTAGCCGTGGGCTGGCAGCATTTCCCCGTGCGTGTAGATGTTGACGCCCTTACCCTGCGTCTGCCCCAGGAGATGCTTCAGATCGAGCAGGTCATGGCCGGTCACCACGATAAACGGCCCCTTCTTAACTTTCATACTTACCTTGGTGGGTACAGGATGCCCGAAGGCTGTAGTATTGGCCTCATCCAGCAGCGCCATGCACTTAAGATTGACCTGGCCAAACTCCATGATAAGAGACAGCCATTCGTCCACGCTATGGTCTTCCCCGATAGCCCGCATCCCTTTGTATAACCATGCCGTCACCTCTGCGTCGTCTTTACCCAGAATATGGGCATGCCAGGCATAGGCTGCCATGCCGCGCAGGCCGAAAAGAAGGGTCGAGCGAAGCGAGACGACATCGGTATCGCCGTGGAACAGGATATCCGGATCGAAGTCCTCGGCGCCACCGAGCTTTGTCTTCTCGGCTTCAACGCGCTGCTTCAGCTCGTCGATGCGGTTCGGGTCGAAGTTAACGTTGGTCAGCGTGGCGAAAAGCCCCTGCATCATCAGTTCATCGGCTTTGGTTCCTGGGGTTTTCCCTTCGGCGGCACGCGCCAGACCCGCCAGAGCGCAGACCAATTCATCGTGCTTGCGGGCTACCTCCGGTTTCTTGCCGCAGACGCCTACCTTGGTACAGCCGGTACCTCCGGCCGTCTGCTCGCACTGAAAACAAAACATGTCAGTCATTTGATTTACCTCCAAATTTCTTTTTGCAGTGGCACCTGTCTTATACTACTGTGCTTAATATAATACAATTCCGTGTAAACATCCCGATAACGACTAAAAACACCCCAGTTGGCAACCGTAGATCTTTAAATCCCGAACATTCGCCTCATTCGCAATGACCATTGGCTTTAACTTAAATTGCCGAGCCAGATCAAATACTTTGGCACAGGTAAGCTGATTGTTTTCTTTTAACGTTTTGAGCATTGTGATAATTTCACCATCTATATTTCTATGAACCGAGTTATCATAGGGAGTCTTCTCTATCTTAAAGCAACCAATCTGGCAATTCGTTATGCGAATACCCAGTCTATCGGTAATTTCCCCTATGGTAACTTTCGGGACATTGGCTTCTTTGGCTACTTTCCAAGCGACGGGACAGGGTAAATATCCGTCTTTTAATGATGCTATCACCATATCTTCCAGCCGTGAAAGCACTTCTTTGGAAAGGTTACCAGGATTTTTTTGTATCCGAATCCTTGTATTCTTCTTTTTTCGGTCAGCTTCGTTAAAATCTCGCATTGTCTATAATCCTTAATATAGTTATGGGGGTATACAGAGAGCGGGATATGTAATAGTGGCGTTTGATTCATACCCCTTCTTAAAGTCTATTCTCTCAGTTGATAAAATACAAACGTTCATTATTCAACTCCACTGATGTGGCCAAAAGAGTAGGCAGTACTCTGCCGTTCGGTACTGTCGTGGAGATTGACTACTCCGGCCATAGCATACCGGGAGACAATCCCGAGGCATTTGAGGCAGCCATACACAAGTTTTTGAGTTCAAATCACTGAACAGTCGGAGATTCGCGTTAACAATTGTCCAGAATGTCACATTCACTCATTTTGTTACCCTGGCCTCCCCAAGGTCTTCGATATCATATAGACCAGTGGCATTGCACGAAATAGCGTTTCGTCTAGCAAGGTTCGGGTCGCACAGATTGCATTGCTAAACAATCAGATATAAAATCTATTCAGCTAGATGACGGACAGCACAGCGAGTGCCTTAGCCCGGACTGACAGAAAAGAAATGGCGAAAATCATTGCTATAGCCCAGCACAAGGGTGGAACGGGGAAGACTACTACATGCATTAACTTAGGGGCAAGTCTCTGCGACATGGGCAAGACCATTCTAGTTGTTGACCTCGATCCCCAGGCTTCCCTAACGCTCAGTATGGGCATAAATCCTTTGCAGGTTGAGAAATCTATCTACCATGTCTTGGTTGACCCCAACGTGAATATGAAGGACGCCGTAATAAGAAGGCCAACCCTCAGCTTTTTTGTGGTTCCATCTCATATAGACCTAGCTATGGCAGAATCAGAGTTGGCGGGCAAGATAGGGCGCGAGAAGGCCCTGCACAAAAAGCTGTCTCCACTAAAGGAAGATTTTGATTATATCTTTCTCGACTGCCCTCCCACATTGGGCATCCTTGCTGTCAATGCACTGGCAGCTGCCGATAGTGTTCTCATACCCATCCAATGCGAGCCCCTCACTTTTTATGGCGTGAAGCACCTCTTACAGATAATCAACCTCGTTAGGGAAGAGGTTAACCCCGCTCTCAAGATAGAAGGTGTGCTCAGAACTATGTACGATAGGAGGACGAAACTGAGCGAGGAGGTCTCCAATAGCATCAGGCAGACTTTTGGAGACCTTGTCTTTTCCACAATCATATATCGGCATGTGAAGTTTGCTGAGGGGCCGGTTCATGAAATGCCGATAAATTTTTACGCCTCAAGGTCAGCAGGGACTGTCGAATACCATAATCTGGCAAAGGAGCTTCTTACCCATGAAACTCAAAAAACCTGACAGAAGTGTTTCTAAGATGGATGTACTCAAAGATATCAGCGGGCTATTGTCAACAACTCGAGGGCGAGAGGACTCAATAGAAGCTCGGTTAGAAGACGAAGGTGGTTTAAGAGCTGAGATAGCCTGTTTTGAGGAAGATGTCAGACGTTATAAGGAACTGGCTCAAAAGCAGCAGGAGGAGTTGGACAGGGCAAGAAGTGAGAACAAAGAGCTTACTGCCAGGTTGAATATGCTTTGCCCCGGTAAAGACAAGCCTATATCTCCCGAAGCTGAGAAGTTAGTCGGGGAAATTGCCCAGTTGGAGGCAAGGAAAGCTGAACTCTCTTCAGTTCTGTCTCAAGTTGATGGGTTGCTTCAGCTCAAGGTCAAAGAATTATTGAAGCGAATAGGCAGGCTTTACCAGGAGGCTGGCGACGGCGAAATGGCCTTTGAATTCAGAAGAGCAGGCGACGATCTGGAAATTGTTGAGAATTTCGCCCACTTCGTGCGAGCACTCCTTAGTTAATAACGAGCCCTCTTGGCACAGCTAACCTAAAGGAGGGCACTTTCATAAAACAGAAAGCATTCCTGAGATCTTTCATCAAGAGGATCGAGTTTGAGCCGGGGCAGGTAAAGGTGAATTACACCATCCCCATGCCCATAAAAACAGATAAAACTTGTGAACGGGAAGTTCTATCTATTGAACAGAGTGGTGGAGCTGATGGGATTCGAACCCACTACCTTCTGACTGCCAGTCAGACGCTCTCCCGATTGAGCTACAGCCCCAATTTGATTCAAAATATAACAAACAATGCCGGGAAACTCAA
>JAIWBQ010000173.1:0-3718 GCA_048633745.1 bacterium | reverse complement strand
CTCAAGCTAATTATAGTAATAATGTCACTGCTTGTCTGTCGGGAAAGTATGACACTTTATGTGGGGAAAATGCTTAGTGTGAATCGCACGAGGCAGGGGGGTGCTGGATTAAGCTGACGGGCTTAGGGATGCAAGTTGATAGCAGTAGCTGCACAGATGTGCGTGCAGAATGTAGTTGAAAAAATATATCGTGAGGTCGTGCTGATATTAAAAAGGCTACCCAGTGGAGGGTAGCCTCTATATATATGTTGAGAGCTATTTTACCTACTATATGTTCCCCAGGCTTGCGATTGTAGTATGTCATCGCTGGATACGCGATTCTTCATTAAGAACAAGGTGCACAGAACCGCACATGTGGCAGCATAGCCCCATGAAAGCTCTCCCGGACCGAAAATGGTTGGATTAAACCGCATTCCCAACAGAATTATCAAGGGGGCAACTAGATGCCAGATCGTATTACTCAGGAAAAAGCGCTTGGTTGTGAACAAGAGGAAACCAAGACATGCAACCGAAATTAAAAATGGAATCGGACACAGGACTAAAAAGCCGGCAACAAATATGGTTTGGCCTCGGCCGCCAGCTCCCCCGAGCCAGATGCTCCACATTTCGCCCACGGATGCAGCCACAAGAATTAACAGATAGGCCCATAACTCCCCGACTATCAGATAGGCTATATAGAGACAGAAGAATGTTTTAATAATCTCACCAAGGAGGGAAAGGCTGCCTGCTACCTTACTCCCGTGGATCATGACTGCAGTGGAGGTAACACTACCCGTGCCCACCTGACGCAGGTCCTGTTTGCGGAAAAGCTGCATCATGATCTGAGCAGTTGGTATACTGCCAATTATGTAGCCGGTAGCTAAAATAGCGAATACTGAGATTGCCGTGCTCATAACCACCTCCTACACTATATGTTGGGCAAGCATACTCTTGGGGAGCTGAGCTGTCAATGCTGTGGGCTAAAAGAAAGGGGCCACCCATTGTCGGGTAGCCCCTTAATTATTCCCAATTAGGTCTACATCTTTATGTTGCTTCCACCCGCTTAAGTACCTCTTGCGTCCTACGCAGCCAGTAGTCCATTCCCATCTCAAGCCTCTAGGTTATTTACAGTATTGGAAACGTAGGATTACGATCCAGGAGGATGTCTTCCATGCGCAACTGCACTTTAGGTTTAAGAGCGTCGGGGTCAGTGAATATATAGAACCTATCCTCCCTAATAGCATCGAATACACAGTCGGTGGCCTTTTGGCAAGACATCCCTGATCGTACTCCTGCTTGTAATACTTGATGCACAAATTGATATTCGGGACTCATCTTTACTATCGTATCATGATCAGGTTCATTCCTCAGCTCTTGCGGGCGGTTTCGCTCACACTCCATGATTTGGGTATTCACAAACCATGGGCAGAAAACAGAGACTTTGATTTTGACTTGTTTCATTGCCAGCTCATGGTATAGCGTCTCGGAAAGGGTCACAATACCATGCTTGGTGACTCTGTAAATTACCGCACCCGGCCCGGATACCAGGGCAGCAGCTGAGGCCGTATTAACGATGTGGCATTCAGTACCTTGCTCGAGCATAATAGGAACAAACGTCCTTATTCCATGGATTGTCCCCCATAGATTAACACCCATAACCCATTCCCAGTCTGCCAGCGTACATTCCCAGGTAATAGCACCACTACCCACACCGGCATTATTACACAACAAGTGAACCGCCCCAAAAGCATCCAGGGTTTTCTTAGCTAGAAGTTCCACATCGCCAGCTTTGGAAACATCAGTCTGTACCGCTAGAACCGAAGCTCCTTCCGCTTTCAGCTGTTGTTCTGCCTGTTCCAGAGCCTTATCTTCCACATCAGCCAAGACGACCTTCATGTCTTCGGTTGCACAACGTTCTGCTAGGGCCCGCCCTATGCCACTGGCTGCACCAGTAATCACTGCCACCTTGCCTTTGAATTCCTTCACCTCTTCCTCCTCTCGGTTGAACATAACCGCTATGGTGTTATATTCCCCTATATAAAATTGGTTGTCGGGACATCCTAGATGATAGAGGGGCTGTTGTCAATGGGTGGGGGCTGGTCATGCGTGCAGAATGTAGTTGCAACTTTGCATCGTGAGGTCGTGCTGGTATGAAAAGGGGCCACCCGTTATTGGGTAGCCCCTCGTAATTCGCCTGGCTGGGATAACTTACATCACCCTTCCACCCTCCCAAGCACCTCTTGCGTTCTGCGCAGCCAGTAGTCCATTCCCATCTCCTGGAACATGCTCTGGGCCTTCTTCAGGGTTTCCAGGGCCTTTTTCCTCTGGCCCATGTCGGCATACAGCTCGCCCAGGTAGAAATGGCACTGAGTGGAAACTGGCTTCTGTTTCATTCCATCCAAGATGTCGATTCCTTGTCGAATGCATTCCTCTGCTTCGTGACTTTGTGATATGTCCGCTTTTCCCAATATTCTTCCCAGCAAGGTCAGAGACATCCCTTCCATCCATCTTTCGTTGTTGTTTTGAGCTAATTTTAGGGCCTCTTCAATGTAGCTTCGAGCATTGTCCAAGTCACCTGAATCGAGATAAATCTGACTCAAGTAGTAATAGTAAAAATGAAAAGACAAATTAGCAATGAATCCAGTATGACGCTGGATCTCAAATCCTTTCTCTATATGCTTTCGAGCGGTTTCCAGCTCCCCCAGCAAATAATATCCCCACCCTAGCTGCGTCCACGTCAGACCTAATGTTGCGACCATCTGTGCCTCCTCGGCGTATCGAACGGAGACCTGCATATGCTCTATAGTGTTTTTCCCATCTCCCTTGCGAATGAAACACATGCCCCAGCAAAATTCTGCAAAGGACAGGCAATACAAGTCATTGATCTCCCGGGCAAAACGGACGGCTTTCTCACATGGGGCTTCGCCTTCCTCGAAATTTCCTAAACATACCATAGCAAACCCATACAGTGCGAGAATTGCGGAATATGGATTGAACGCCCTGCCGAAGTATTCAGATTCCCTATGCGTACTCTCAAGCAAGGCGAGAACTTTGGGAGCCACCTCAGCTATTTTTAAGAATTCCCCTGGCATGGAGTAAGAAAGGCAAAGGTCGAATCCAATTGGAACCATCAATTCAATGTCCTGTATTTTTTCTGCCTCTTCGAAGCAATTCTCGCAATACTTTACCCCTTGGATCGTATCTCCTCGATACATATAACACATGCCTATGCTGCTATAGAACTCTGCCAGACTCCTTTCATCCCCGAGGTCTTTTGAGAGCCTCTCTCCCTCTTGGAGGATCTGGAGGGAATCCTCGGGGTAAGACAGGGGCATCATCAGGCTTGCCATCAAAAGACGAACTTCGGTCCCTCTTCTCTTGTTCTCCTCGGTTTCAGGCTCTCTACTCAGTACGTTGATCGCTTATTTGTAGAAACGAAAGGCTTCCCAAGTGGAATAACGGAGTGATGCTTTGTCTCCAGATAGCTTCAGATACTGGTACGCCTTCTCCAAGTCCTCGCTCCTGGAGTAATGATAGGCCAGCATCTCGTAGAACTCTTCCAACCTGTCCGGGTAAAGCTCCTCTATGGCCTTCCCTATCTTCTCGTGGATCTCCTTCCTCCTCTTGAGAAGTAGACTATTATATGCTACCTCCTGAGTGAGTGCGTGCTTGAAGATGTACTCCAGCTCCGGAAACAGGTTCTTTTCATAGATGAACTCCAATCCCTGAAGGTTAATAA
>JAIWBQ010000172.1:0-2026 GCA_048633745.1 bacterium | reverse complement strand
TTATGACGAAACGTTCAATCTCTCCAGTGAGGCGGCTTCAATTCTTTGATTTCTCTTCTAGCCCCTGAGCTATTGTTAGGTGCTGGCGTTATCCAGCGGCAAGATCGGTACACAAAGGAGCAGCACTAACTCTAAATTCCCTCTTCGAATTGTTGATGACCACCCAGTTCACCCAAGCTCAATGGGTATATGGAGCGCTAAGGAATTTTAGGAGATAACAGAGAGTCCCTTCGATATTGCCGAATTGAGAGGTCAGTTATTTAGAACGGGAGCGGACCTATAATGCAATAAGGCCGCATCAAGTCCTGGGGTACTTAACTCCACTTAAGTTCTTGGAACAGTGGAAAGAAAATCAAAGAGAAGGGGTGAGATGTCACTAATGTACTGGACGAGCACATTGACTTTAAGGAAGAGACTGGTAGAATGTAGAATAAGGATAAGAAGTCGAAATGAAGGTTTTGCAAGAAACCGAGGAAGAGGCTTCTGAAATAATGAAATGAAACGAATGGCAGAACAGGTGATACCGGAGCCGGGCAGCATCTCCTTTGAGGACAGGGTAACGAAGAAGGTGCCCTATGAGTGGGGATTTGGTTCCACACCTCGTACTGCCAAACTGAGGGATGGTTTGAAATGGAAAGCAGCGGTAATAAAGGACTTCATTAACATCGCCATTGGGCTAGCAAAGTGCACCTTTCGCCAAGAGGAGAATATCAGGGTTGATTTAGACAGGGCAAGGTTGATAACCGAATCCTATAAGGAAACTGATGGTCAGCCGTGGGTGACCCGAGTGGCAAAGGCTTTTGTCAACATGTGTGAAAAGTTTCCCATCTTCATTAAGCCTGATGAGCTTATTGTGGGTGACCCCAATAGTGCACCAGACGAATTGAGATGGTATCCTGAGATTGCTATGCGGCATATGCCTGAAGCCGTCACCAGCGGTGGATTCTCAGAGATGGTAACCGATGCGGAGAGAAAGGAAATAGTCGAAGATATCTGTGAGTTCTGGAATGGTAAGTGTATATCAGACCGAATAAAGGCAATTCTACCCAGAGATGTGGTCCCGGATGTACTGGAGGGGCTCTCTACGCCAATTGAGGCAAAACTCTGGGAGATGGGGATAATCAACTTAAGTTATGACTATGCTGCGCTTTTCAGGGAAGGGCTTAAGTCAAGGATTGAACGAGCAGAGGCCAAGTTAAAGGAGTTGGACAGCAAAGTCTTGGAGATGAACCCCGCCGAATACATAGAGAAGAAGAATAACTGGGAAGCGATGACGATGTGCGGTAGAGGCATAATCCGCTTTAGCCAGAGGTATGCTGAGCTGGCTAGGGAACAAGCTAAAGCGGAGAAGGACGAGATCCGCAAGAAGGAGTTGGAGGAGATGGCTGACATTTTGGAGTGGGTGCCAGCAAATCCTGCACGAAGTTTCCACGAAGCTCTTCAGTTTTTTTGGATTATTGAAGTAGCAGCACATTTTTTGGCGGTAAACGGCAATGGTGGTGGTTACAGGGTTGACCAGATATGGTGGCCCTATTGTGAAGCTGATATGAAAGCAGGGCGGATTACCCGGGAAAAGGCGCTGGAGCTTTTGGAGTGTCTGTTTCTCAAGATTCAGGACATGGGTATTGCTTTGGAGTGGCCCGTGACCTTTACCGGAAAGGCTGGCGGTGAGACATTCTACACTCTCAATATTTGTGGAAGTACCGTGGATGGTAGAGATGCATCTAATGACCTAAGTTGCATGATTCTCGAGGTTATGAGTAACCTCCACATTAACCAGCCGCCTGTTGCAATTCTTTTTCACCGCAATATCTCGCCCAAGGTTGTAGAACGGGCAATTGACCTATTGCGGTCCGGCATGGGACATCCTTCATGGTTCAACGAAGACCTGCTCGAGAAGTGGGCGCTGATGAGAGGCTATTCCCCTGAGGATGCTAAGAGGACTCAGGTAGGTGGCTGTGTCACCAATAGCGTTACAGGCAGGTATATGGTTTCAACAGGCGCGGCTGGAGCTGGAGGTATGATC
>JAIWBQ010000171.1:0-6534 GCA_048633745.1 bacterium | reverse complement strand
CTTTGACCATGTAAGCACCTTCTAAGCTATAGCCAAGTGAGCGGTAATAATCCCTGGCACCAACACCGCTTAAGATGTTCACTCTCTTGGCCTGAAATTCCTCCGTAGCGATTCTCTCTGCTTCCCGGAGCAACTTTCCCCCTAAACCTTTATGCTGGGCGGATTGCTCTTGCTTTTTACCTAAAGGAACCTCCTGACCAAAAACGTGTAATTCCCTGACGAGAGCCAGTTTGCCATTTATTCTCAATCTCAGTAAGCTGAATAAGGTTTCCTTCTCATCCTCATAGGAAAGGAAAATTTCCTTTCCTCCGCAAGTTTCGTAATCCAGCCTGTTTAGCCGAGACTCGCCAATCGCCCAGCCATCCCTTAGACGGTGTCCATATTCTCGGCAGCGAATGCAGTGGCACCGCATACCTGCTTGACTCATCCTTTTTCTGATAGTCCCTCTAAGCGATAAATCCTTAGTGCCGGCAACGATAAATTTGCTGGGGATATCCCGCATCAGCCTGGGAATCCTGACATACTTGGGGATCAAAGTTTTGATATCCATCAATAAATTTATCATATCCTCATTATCATAAGGCTGATAGCGGTTATCTCGATACCAATTTTCCAACTCGCTTCCTTCAACCACCAGCGTGGGGTAAAGCTTAAGCCCATCGGGGCGGAAATGGTCATCATCAAACAATTGCGCCGATAGCTCTAGGTCATGCTGGGGTGTTGACCCGGGTAAACCGGGCATCCAGTGATAGTAAACCTTAAAGCCATAATCCCTCAACAATCTGGTGGCGGAGATAACCTCAGCTACTCCATGTCCCCTCCTTGTCAAACGGTGAATATCATCATCCAGGGTCTGCACTCCGAGCTCTACCCTAGTGGTGCCAAAAGCAAGCATGCGCTTTATCTCCTTCTCCCCGCAAAAATCAGGTCTGGTTTCGATACACAATCCCACACAGCGATGCTCAGCAGTCTCGTTCAACTTCTTGGCTTCCTCTAAACTGGCACAGGGGCTCCCATTCAGGGCATCATAGCAATCCTTGATAAATTGAAATTGATATTCCTGGGGATAAGCCAGGAATGTGCCACCCATAATGATAAGCTCCACCTTATCTTCAGCATGTCCCATATCAGCCAGTGTCTTAAGCCTGAACTCCACCTGCCTTTTGGCATCAAAATCACACTTTCGGGCGCGGAGAACTGCAGGAGATTCTACAGTATAGCTCTTTGGCGCCTCAGGGGAGCTGGGGCAATAGACGCATTCGCCGGGGCAAGGAAATGGCTTGGCCATAACCGCCACTGGAGTCACTCCAGAAATGGTGCGAGATGCCTTCTTCAATTTAGGTTTCCCCTGCATTCGTAATATGCTACAGTTTAGCAAAGCTCGTTCTATGGCCACAAATAGAGATGTCTTCGACCAGATAGCTGAGAGCTGGTATCGGGTAAGGCATTGGCCTTTGCTAAAAGAAGAGCTAGAGGAACTGGTGGGAAGATGGGGAAGTGGAAGGCTGTTAAATGTGGGTTGTGCTCACGGCCCCGACTTCTTGCCTTTCACAAAATGCTTTGAACTCTGGGGGGTGGATTCGTCTCCAGAGATGCTCAAGCAAGCTCTGAAGTATTCGGCAAAATTTGATTTTTATGCCACCTTAATGATGGCCGACGCCCGATTCCTGCCTTTCTGTGATAGCACTTTTGATTGGGCAATATCAGTGGCTACTTACCACCATATCAAGGGTAGAGGGGAGAGGGAAAGGGCATTCATAGAATTGAAGCGTGTATTGAAGCCTGGTGGCGAGGCTTTGCTAACCGTATGGAACCACGGACAGCCAAGATTCTGGCTAAAAGCTAAGGACCAACAGGTGCCCTGGAGGCTAAGAGGAAAAACAATTTACCGCTATTATCACCTCTTCTCCTATGGCGAGCTAAAAAAGCTGCTGACCAGAGCTGGCTTGGAAATCATTGCGATGTCCCCAGAGAAGTCCTATCACTTTCCCATAAAGAACTTCTCCCGTAACATATGCGTCCTGGTGAAGAAGCAAGCCAGCAGCCAATAGGGAGAAAATCCAAAGAGTAAAGAGCAAAGAGCAAAAATCAAAATGGCAAACCAAAATTCAAAAATAAGTGTGAGCACGAAGAGCGTCAATTTTACATTTTAATCTGTCATTTTTATGTTTCACTTTTGGATTTTAAATTTAGTGCTTAGGATTTTTGACTAAGTTACCGATCTGGCTCCTCACTGGATGGGTTTTGGCCTACCTTCACCTTCTCGGGAAAGCCAGCTTCGACAAGATGGAGAAAGGTCTTTACTAGCTTAGGGTCAAACTGGGTGCCATCACCCCGTTTCAACTCTTTTATCACCTTGTCGTCGCATAAGGCATCGCGGTAAGGACGGGCAGCGGTCATGGCAGCAAAGGCATCAGCTATAGCCATGATGCGAGCTTCCAAGGGGATTTGTTCACCGGCAAGTCCTTCAGGATAGCCGGTGCCATCCCACCACTCATGATGATATAAAATGCCACCCACGCAGGAAACTAGACTGGGCACATTTCCAACGATATTTGCTCCTAACCTGGGATGCAACTTAATCGCCTTCCAATCCTCGTCACTAGGTTTCCCCTTTTTGTTAAGTATCTTGTCGGAAACGCCAATCTTGCCAATATCGTGAAGCAAAGCAGCAGTGCTTACTTTAGATACCTCATCAGGAGATAAGCCAATTACCTCAGCCAGGGCCACAGCATAAGTGTTAACTTTCCTGGAATGACCATAAGTGTAGGAGTCTCTAGCCTCCACTGCCGCGGCTAAGGCGTAAACAGCAGATAAACCACTAGCTCTGGAGTTAGTCCCTGCCCCCTCTATTGGCTCAGCCAAAATTTTGGAGGAAAGATAAACCCGATTGCCACCAGTTCGCTTGGCATAATAAAGAGCGGTATCGGCTACAGTAACCAGCTCACCCGATATAACTCCATCCGAAGGATAGCTAGACAGGCCAATGCTACAAGTCACGGCAATTTCTTTGGCTTCCATTTCGCCAGCAATCTGCTCCCGCATTCGCTCAGCTACCGTATAAGCATCCTCCATAGTCGTCTGGGGCAGAATGACAACGATTTCATCACCGCCATACCGAAAAGCCTGATCACCACTTCGGATAGATTGTTTAACAATTCTAGCTATTTGGTTCAGAAGCTTGTCACCAGAGGGATGCCCATATATGTCGTTGTAGGTCTTGAAGTTATCGAGGTCGAGCAGAAACAAGGAGAATACGCCGCCGTAGCGGGAATGCCGCGCAAGCTCCTCTTTAAGCCGTTCCTCAAAATGGCGGCGGTTAAATAGCTCGGTGATTTCATCGATACGAGATCTCTGCTCAGCTTTAGCATAGAGCTGGGAATTTTCGATGGGAGTAGCAATCTGCAAAGCCAACTGCTCCAGAAGCTTTATTTGCTTGGGGCTGTAAGCATTGGATCGGCAACTAGCCAAAATCAGGCTGCCGATACTCATGTCTTTGAGGATCAATGGCAAGTAGACAATAGAGCGAAGCCCTTGCTTAAGGTAATGCTCTCCAGTCCAGAATCTGTGGAAATGCATCAAATCAACTTCATATAAGCTCTTCTTCTCCCTGCATACCCACTCAGTAGCTGTGCCTTCGAGTGCTATGCCTTCTCCTAGTTTCCACGGTGAATCCATGGTGCTGGATAGAGCCGAGAAATAAAGCTTGTCTCCCTCAGTTAAAGCAATCGTCGCCCAATCAATATCAACGAACTTCTTTAACTCATCGGCGAAACCTTCAAATATCTCCTGGATGCTCATGCTGGAGGTTACGATAGTGGTCAAACGGTTAATAAGCTTTAATTCTTCGTCCTGCTCTCGCAGTTGCTCGTGGAAGTATTCTTTTTCCATACTCGCTGCCACTCGACTGGCGACAGAATCCAGCAAATCAATATCTTCCACGGTGTAAGGCTGGCTATTTTGCTTATCACTTAGTGCCAAAACAGCCACAAGCTCACCCCTATTCATTATGGGAAGGAACATCTCTACCTTTGCTAATTGAATCCCCTCCTTTTCTTCCTGCCACAAACCTTGGAACTCAGGGAGGATGCTCAGATTCCTTTTGAGTAGCAGTTGCGCCTTTTGCTCCAGCCAGGTCACGATAGGGCTATCCTGCCTCAATTTCAATTCCGCCATGGGATTACCTTCCACCGGAGGGTGGATAAATCGGGCGGTGAGCTCTCCGTTTTCGGGCAAAAGCAAGCAGGCTCTGCGGCAGTTAACAGATTGAGAAAGCAGGGAGCTGAGTTGGCTGCCAAACTGCTCCAGGGTAGGAATGCTATGTATTTTGCCGATAAACTCAGATAACTGCCTGCGATAGAGATAGCTTTCTCCGACAAAAGCCCGCTCTATCCTCTCTCGCCAGGAGTCGCGCAATTTGTGAGCCACAAAAGCGATAGTCGGAACTGCTAAAGCAAGGAGAGTCGCTATAGTGGTAAAGTCAGGTCTGAAGCCAAAGAACAGGTAAACGAGAAAAAGAAGCAGCGCTATGATGCCAATGCCGCTGCTGTAAAGGCCTATATAAAATAGCGCCTGGCGCAGAGCAACTCTCACGTCCAGCAGCCGGTGTGCTACAACGGCATAGGTTAGGGTAGCGGCCATGGCCAAGTTGCCAATGTGGGCAAAAGGATACTTGCCTCCGAAGGGAGCTAACATGGAGACGAGACCAAAAACGGCCAAAGCAGCGAGTCCCAAGAACAAATAGTTAATCTGGTTGCGCTCTGCCATGTTAGCTGAGACTCTACGCTTTTGCCATAAAGAGTATATGTCTTTTCCAACTATAATCATGAGGATGCCAGCTGGCAGGAAAATCCAATTACCATAGTCAACATGCATGCCGCCAGCAGTAGGCTCCATGTTCTCTGGAATATAGCCCAGTGCTATCAGAACAATAAAGCCTGCCAATACGCCGTATGCCAGGGGTATTCTAATGCCTCGAGGCTGGTAGAAAGAACGCAAAAAGTAATGGTACTGAATCATCATCCAGCTAGCACAGACAAGAACAAGTCTAACCAGAGGGAGCTTATCTGGCATAAAGAAGTCGCTGCGAAAGAAGACATCGCTGAGGCTCCACAAGGTGGCAGGAATCAGGAAGAGGAGGAAAAGTTTTTGCTGTGATTGCCACGGGCGGTTAGCCAGCAAAATAGCAAATAGGGGAATATAAGCAATGGCGGCAATTAAGGGAATTAAGGCTGGAATATTCATAATGCAAGGCTATTATTGACATAAATTTGGAAGCTGTCAAGAAGGACTAAAGTTTCCCGAAAAGTCTCCTGTAGTACCCAGTCCCAGGCTCTCGCACCGTCGAGGCTGAAGCCTCGACGCTACGGAGTTATGTGTAAATGTGGGGCGAGGTTAAAATCTTGCCTCTTTTTTGTCTTTGCGAGGCACAAAATGCCGAAGCAATCTCAGGACGATTGCTTCGCTTCGTTGGCAACAAGGATTGTATCGCTCTGCTCGCAATCACAGGTTGTGGCTGCGGGCCTTTAGGCCCGCAGGGCGAGGCTAAAGCCTCGCCCCTATGATTGCCATATTAAATCCTTCAATCTACCGAGCAGCCGCACGCTCGGCTTCAGTTACTGGCACAGCTTCCACCTCAACCTCGGGAGCCCCTAACTGGGAAAGCACCTTATCAGAGGGAGTGATATGTGGCGGCTTCAGATGACCCAAAACAGCGCCTTCAGCCTGCCGCTGTGAGATATAGCTGAGAAAAGCACCTTGGGGAAGCAAGGTAACCTCTACTGGCTTAAGACCGAGCACGCTTTCCGGGTCACCATAAGCGCCGTAAATATTGTAGTGATACACACTATCCAGTTTTATCAGCTCCTCATATACCGCTGTTGCCACGGCTTGCTCGCTAGCAATATAGCCATCCTTAAGCTCGAGGTAAAGATGTAATATCGGCTTATCACCCAGCACTTCTTTGCGCGCTGTCCAATCGGTATAGCGAATTCCAGCATTTTCAATTGCTTCCCAGACTATCCTCTCCGTCAAGTGACCAAAACCGCTGATATCAATGAGTTCATCAGCTCGCCTTTCAAATACCATTTGAGGAATATCAATATTGAGTTTTCCATTTCGCAATGAGGTTATCCTTATCATGTCGCCGACCCGATACCTTGTCATAATGCCACCATGAAAATTTGTAACGACTATCTCATAAACCTCCCCAGGTTTGACCTCATCCAGCAAAACAGTCTTCGGCTGGTAGGAATGGGCTAGCTGCCATTTGAACCATTCCCTTTCGGGAATGAACTCAAAGAAGTTGAGATTAGGGACGAAAGTCATGCCTTCATAATCCCATGTCTGAGTGGCATGCATTCCTCCTTCTGTACCACCATAGGCCTCAAGCGGATACCGTCCCCATAGTTCCTCTACTCTTTTTCCGAAAATGGCGCAGTCTGCACCACCGCCGCCAATAAACTTGATAGACCATAGGTCCTTGGGCAACATAGGGCGGCGAGCCAGCTTGCTCTTCACTAGTCCCTTAGTCAC
>JAIWBQ010000170.1:0-2285 GCA_048633745.1 bacterium | reverse complement strand
GTTATAGTCTCGTAACAGATCGTGAGCAAGTATATTTTTGTTACTGGTGGCGTGGTTAGTTCTGTGGGTAAGGGGATCTCAGTGACTTCCATTGGCAAAATATTGAAAAGCCGCGGCATATCAGTTTCTGTGCAGAAGCTTGATCCCTACTTAAATGTTGACCCGGGGACAATGTCCCCTTACCAACATGGCGAGGTGTTTGTTACTCAAGACGGTGCTGAAACTGATTTGGATTTGGGACATTATGAGAGATTCATTGGAGTAGAGCTAACCCAAGCTTCTAATGTCACTTCAGGTCAAGTCTATTCTTCGGTTCTTGCTCAAGAGAGGCGAGGGGATTTTCTGGGGGGCACAATCCAGGTAGTTCCTCATCTAACCAATGAGATAAAAAGGCGAATAAGAGAAGTGACTGAAATATCCCAGGCTGAGGTAATCATTGTCGAAGTTGGTGGCACCGTGGGAGATATTGAAGGGCAACCTTTCCTCGAAGCTATAAGGCAAATGAGAAAAGACGAAGGCAGAGATAACGTGCTATACATTCATGTTACTTTTCTACCTTACATTGCCGCCACTAATGAGCTCAAGACCAAGCCAACACAGCACAGTGTTAATGAGCTGAGGAGAATTGGTATCCAGCCCGACGTTATACTATGTCGTAGCGATAAAGAAATACACGAGGGAACAAAAGATAAAATATCATTGTTTTGCGATGTCGATAAAGAAGCAGTCATCCCCCTAGTTACCAGCGAAACCATCTACGAGGTACCCTTGCTATTAGAGGATGCTGGGTTGGGAGGATTTATAGTCAGCCGACTGGGACTAAGAGCTCAGGAAAGCGATCTAGCCCAGTGGAGGGATATGGTAGCCAGGCTAAAAGCCCCTAAAGAGCTGGTAATCGTTGGTTTAGTAGGCAAATACGTAGAACTCCAAGATGCCTATTGCTCCGTTCGTGAAGCATTATGTCACGCAGCACTGGCTCATAACCTTAAGGCACAGATAGAATGGCTTCATTCAGAGGAATTAGAAAATGGCGATGATAGTCAGCTAAGGCAAGTCCAGGGTATAATCGTCCCCGGCGGCTTTGGCTACCGAGGGATTGAAGGTATGGTACAAGCAGCTAAATTTGCCAGGGAAAGAGAAATTCCTTACTTTGGCTTATGCCTGGGAATGCAAACTCTGGTTATTGAATTTGGCCGCCATGTATTTCACAGCCAGAATGTTAACTCCACT
Source organism: bacterium (assembly GCA_048633745.1). GTDB lineage: Bacteria > Chloroflexota > Dehalococcoidia > GIF9 > AB-539-J10 > JAIWBQ01. Next base: position 1,055 of record JAIWBQ010000170.1, on the reverse strand, counting down.
GAGTTCGACGCAAACACTGCTTATCCGGTAATTGACCTCCTCCCTGAACAGCGTGCCATAAGCCAAAAGGGAGGAACCATGAGACTAGGAACCTATCCCTGCAAGCTAGCAGCAGGGACAAAAGCAGCTCGTGCTTATGGCAGCGAAGTTACTTATGAACGGCATCGCCACCGGTTTGAATTCAACAACCAATTTCGCCAACCACTGGAAGAAGCCGGGCTCATACCCAGCGGGCTGTCACCAGACGAGAATCTGGTAGAGATTGCTGAGCTTGAAAACCATCCTTGGATGCTTGCTTGCCAATTCCATCCTGAATTTAAGTCTCGCCCTGATTCCCCCCACCCATTATTCGTGGATTTTATCAGGGCAGCTAAGGAAACACTTATTGAAGGTGCTCAACCAAGCTTAGCTTTAAATTAAGAAAATGAGGTTATTTTTAGATACTGCTAATGTAGATCATATTCGTCACGGGGCGAGGCTGGGAGTGATTACCGGGGTGACTACAAATCCCAGCCTTATATCCCGGGAAGGCAAGAGTGATTATCACAAGTTAGTCAAGGAAATCTGCTCAATTGTCCCCGGTCCAGTATCCACCGAGGTATTGAGCCAGGATGCTCAAGGAATGGTAGCTGAGGCCAGAGAAATAGCTAATTGGGCAGAGAATATTGTAGTCAAGATACCCGCGACTATTGAAGGAGTGGAGGCTACCTCGGTGCTGGCCAAAGAAAATATAAAGGTGAATTTCACTTTGTGCTTCTCCCTAAACCAGGCTATACTAGGAGCAACCGCAGGAGCTACTTTTGTCAGCCCCTTCGTAGGCAGGCTTGACGATATCGGCGAGGATGGTATGAAAGTGGTGGCTGACATTGTGGAATATTTGAATCAATATCAACTACCCACCCAAGTTATAGCTGCCAGCATTAGACATTCTCAGCATTGTCTGGTAGCAGCTCAGATTGGTGCCCATATTGCCACCATACCATATAATGTGCTACTGCAAATGATACAGCACCCCCTAACAGATATCGGCGTCAAGCGTTTTATGGATGACTGGA